>JACCXA010000007.1 GCA_013697365.1 Chthoniobacterales bacterium | reverse complement strand
CCTTCGCCATGTAGGTCTGAATGCGGTCGATATATTCCTCGCTCGCAACGGGAACGGCTGCACCCGAGTGATCGACTGGCCAGGTACCGAGAAGCGTTTGGTAAAGGAGGTATTCCTCGTTGCCATCGGGCGCTTCCGTTTCGTCAATTTGCTGCTTCGCGCGCCGGTTCGACGTGCGCCAGCGTTGCAGTGAGGTGCGCCAGAGCTGCGGCACCTCCGAAATCGCGACCATCCGCGCGCGCACGTCTTCGCTCCGTTTTGTGTCGTGCGTCGAGGTGGTCAGCATCGTCGCCGGCCATGTCTCCTGGCACGCCTTGTTCGATTCGTGGAACTCCTGGATCGTGATCCCGAACCGCTGAGGTTCGCCGCCCACTTCGTTCAGCGCCGCAAGACGGTTATATATATAGAAGGCGGTATCCTCGAGCCCTTTGGCCATGATCGGTCCCGTGGATTGCTGGAATTTGAGGACGAAGTGCGCATGCTCCCCCCGCGCTGCGTCGTCGAGGTTTTCTGCGGAACGGAAAAGAAGGATGTCCCGCAGAAAATTGAAGACGGACTCTTCAATCGCGGGGTTGCGCCGTTTCGCGGAAGCGATCGCGCGCTCAATCACAGTCCGGTCTTCGTCGCTGACCGGATATCCGGGGGTGATGTAGGTCCGATAAACAGGGAAGCAGGCGATTGTCTCTCGGACCGCGCGTTCGAGCGCATCGAGGGTGAAATCGCGGAACCAGCGATTTTTTTCCGACACGCGGTCGAGCATGTTGCCCAGCACGTTCACGTCGTTGGCAAGCGAGAGGCGCATGACGAGACGTTTCTTCGCGTAGACGAGGTGACCGAAATGCATCCCATGCCCGATGAAACGCTGAAAGGTTTACGTGATGGCCTGTTCCGCGGAATTGTCGGCCAGCAGTCCCGCGACTAACCGGCCGAACTCGTACCCGGTCGTGCCGTGGACGCGCCAGCCGCGGGGCAGGCTTTCGTGACCAGACAGGATTTTCTCGACGACCAGGTAGATGGCACGGCCATCTTCCGGAAGAGCAATCCCGATGGCGGCGGCGCATTGCTCCTGAAGCTTGGCGAAATATTCCTGGGGCCGGTAGAGGCCGTCCGGGTGATCGATGCGCAAACCTGTGACAGCTCCCGCCGCGACCAGCTCCAAAAGGAGGCGATGCGTGGCGTCGAAGACCTCGGGCAATTCCATGCGAATGGCAGCGAGATCATTAATGTCGAAGAAACGCCGGTAGTTGATCTCCTCCGCGGCGACACGCCAGAAGGCGAGACGGTATGCTTGATCGTTCAGCAATGCGTCGAGGGCATCAAAGCTACGCGCGTCGTCGGCGCGGCCATTGATTTGGGTAAGCGCGTCGCGAATCGCGCGCTCGACCTGGGGCGCTTCCTGACAACGCCGTTCCAGCCGGCGTTTGATGATTTCCTTCTCCCGAGCCCGCTCGGCGATGCGCGTAGGATCCGTTTCGGTCCGGCGGGGGAGGTAATCGAGCGCCGTCAGGATGCTCTGAACCTCTGCGTAAAATTCTTCATCCTGGAAGGGAGCGAGCTTGTCCAGGGCGATGTTCAGGACATGGCGGTATGTCCCGGGCGCAATCGGTAGCTCGTGTTCGTAGTAGGAAAGGGAAAACGCTCCTGCCTCGAAGCCGACTTTAAGTTCGCCGCGCTCCAGGACCCGTCCATACTGATCGCCCAGAATTGGCAGGAGGACTTTGCCTTGCAGGTCGGATTTCAGCGGCTGCCATTCGATGTCGAAGAAAGGGGCATAAACCGAGCTTGGACCGTTCTCGAGAACATCCATCCACCAAAGATTCAGCGGCTCGCCGATCCCCATGTGATTCGGGACGAAGTCAAGAATCTGTCCCATGCCGTGGGCATGCAGCTCGGCCACAAAAGCGTCGTATTCTTCGCGCGTTCCGATGGCTGCGTTCAGCTTGTTGTGATCGGTGATGTCGTAACCGTGCAGACTCTCCGCCCGCGCCTGGAAATAAGGCGACGCGTAGACATCGCTGATCCCGAGCTCATGGAGATACGGGACGATCTCGCGCGCCTGCGCGTAGGTGAAATGCCGGTTGAATTGCAACCGGTAGGTGGAGATCGGAATGCGCGGCTCAGCCATACAGATGGGGCCCGGAAGGTAGCACAGCACCGCGCGCTCCTTTAGCGCCAGAAAGGCTGAACTTTTGGTGACGGGCTCCTTGAAGAGGAAATGTGAAAACCTTCCGCAATTTCAGCGCGGGCATTGTTCAATCGCCGAAAATTGCGCCGGGGCACCCCGGTTACAATCGACTTCTTCGACATCGAGACGACGGGCTGGACCGATCCTGATCCCGACACGACGCCGGTCATCGCCCCGGATCGAAAACGGGAAAGGCCTGCCGGGCGAGGCCCTCACGCGCGATGAAGACGGCAATCTCGCACCGCCCCTGCGCGCCCGCCGAGGAAAGCCGGAAGTTTGCTTTCGATTTTTTGCAGCACAGGTGCAGCCTTTCCTTTGTAAAAGGAAACACCCACCCTTATGAACACGACCCTCCTACGTCTCCTCACATCCATAGCGCTGCTCGCGTCCGCGGTTCCGGCGCGCGCACAAGGCGATATTTATAGTGGCGGATTGAGCGACAGAGTCATATTTAGATTCACGCCTGCCGGGGAGAAAATTCTCTACGCGAGGGACATCTTTGCTGATTCGTTGGCAT
>JACCXA010000309.1 GCA_013697365.1 Chthoniobacterales bacterium | reverse complement strand
GAAAATGGCCCGGATCGCGGCGGACGTTTAGTTGGTAGTTAGTTTCAGGTTAATCTCAATTGTTTGGCGGAGGCGACAGAGGGTCTGTCGCCTCCGTTTTTTTTGCCAAGCTAATTGGCGACTGTTTCGGGCTCCGCCCGTCTGTTCAGTGAGCGGAGGCGACATTGCATGACGAACTTCGTTGCAGGGCGGTGGAGGTGCCTCGGGTGACGTCGTCTCAGAAGCGCGAAGGTGAAGAAACTCCAACGGCGGCTCCGTGTGTGCTTCACTTTGGCTTTTTCGCCAATCGCCGATTGCAAAAGCGGCTGCGACCCGCCTACCTTAGCGGCCCTTGAGCGCACCCACTCCCAGATACGCCATTCAACCGGAGATGAAGGTCTTCAGTGGTTCTGCCAATCTGGATTTGGCGGAAAAAATTTGTGGCGCGATTGGAACACCTCTCGGCAAGGCGACCATTAGTTCGTTCCCTGATGGCGAGACCTATGTCCGGATCGAGGAAAACATTCGCGGGCGCGACGTTTTCATCATTCAGCCGACCTGCCCGCCCACGAACCAGCACCTCATGGAGCTGCTAATAATGGTGGATGCCGCGCGCCGGGCGAGTGCCGACCGGATTACGGCCGTGATTCCGTTTTTCGGCTATGCCCGTCAGGATCGCAAGGATCAGCCCCGCGTTCCGATTACCGCGAAGCTGGTGGCGAATCTTCTGAATGCAGCCGGGGTCAGCCGGGTGCTCACGATGGATCTCCACGCGCAGCAAGTGCAGGGATTCTTCGACATTCCTGTGGATCACCTCTATTCGATGCCAGTTTTAATTAAATATCTGCGCACCCGTCTCACACGAAAGACCGTAGTAGTTTCTCCAGATCTGGGTGGACTAAAGATGGCATCCGCCTATTCGCAGGCTCTCGGAGCAAATCTCGCGATTGTCGCGAAACAGCGCAAAAACGCGACCGAAACGGAAGCGCTTTACGTCATCGGCGAGGTAGACGGTTGCGACGTCCTTCTTGTGGATGACCTCACTGAAACCGCCGGGACTCTGACTTCCGCCGCGGGTATGCTAAAAGATCGCGGCGCGTTAAACATCTATGCGGGGGTGGCGCACGCCGTCCTCGTCGACCTTGCCATTCCGCGGTTGCAAAGTTCCCGGATCGAGGAATTAATAACGACCAACAGCACGCCGGTGCGCACGGTGGAAGGGTTCAAGACGACCGTGCTTTGCGTTTCCGAGCTTCTCGGAGAAGGCATCAAGCGCATTCACAATGACGAGTCGGTCTCGTCTCTCTTTAAAATCGAATCCAGCAGCAAATAGAATTTTACCATGGCCACACAAGTCAAACTCAAGGCCGAACGGCGAACAGCCATTGGTCGCTCGGCAGTTCGGAAACTCAAGGCGACGGGTGCAGTGCCTGCGGTCATTTACGGAGCGAGGGATGAACCGGAACCCCTGCAGGTTTCCCGACGAGATATCGGCGCCATGCTCAGTCACGCCTCGGGCGAGAACATCCTCGTGGAGCTCGAGATTGCCGGAGATCCGAACCGCCTTGCGCTTGTCCAGGAGGTCCAACACTCCCCCGTCGGTGGCGATGTGTTGCACATTGATTTTCACGCCATCTCGATGGACGAAATGATCGAAGCGGACGTGCCGTTGGATCCGACCGGCATCGCAAATGGCGTCAAAAACTTTGGCGGCCTCCTCGAGCAAAGTCTGCGTTCACTTTCGATCGAGTGTCTCCCGCGGGATTTGCCCGATGTCATCGCGGTCGACGTCTCTGGGCTCAATATCGGCGACGCGATTCACGTGCGGGACATTGTTCTTCCTTCTGGCGTTACCACGAGGATGCCGCCGGACCTTACCGCGATTTCTGTCCTGGCTCCGACAGTGGAAGAAGAGCCTGTGGCGGGCGCCGCCGAGGCGCCAACTACGCCCGAAGTCATCAAGGAGAAGAAGGAAGATCCTGACGCGGCCGGCAGTGGCGGCGGCTCGAAGGAGCAAAAGAAGTAGGCTCCGGCCTGCCTTCTCCGCCAAACTGGCAATTGCAGGGCGACGTTTCCGGCATTCGTTTGGTCGTTGGTCTCGGCAATCCCGGGGTCGAGTATGAGCATACGCGCCATAATGTCGGGTTTGCGGTGCTCGATCGCCTTGCGTTGGATGCCAGCGTCAAGTGGGAGCGCGCGCAAAAGTGGGGAGCATACTGGGCCAAAGCCGGCGAAACGCTTCTGGTCAAGCCGATGACCTACATGAACCGCAGTGGGGAGCCGCTCGCGGCTGTTGCACAATTCTACAAAATCGCTCCGGAAGAGATTCTCGCAGTGTTCGACGACATGGCGCTGGACCTGGGCAGGCTCCGACTTCGCCTCGAAGGAACCGGCGGGGGGCATAACGGAATGGATTCAATCATCTCCACTTTCGGCACAGAAAAAATCGCAAGATTGCGCTTTGGAATAGGAGCGAGTTCGGGCGCCGGGGCGGTCGATTACGTCCTCGGACGTTTCTTTAAAGAAGAGGCTCCGGTAGTTGAAAAAGCGGTGGGCCGGGCGGCTGAAGCGGTCAAATGGGCGATTGACAAAGGCATCGTTTCCGCGATGAACACGTTCAACAAAAATCCCGAAGCATGAAGAACCGTTATGAAGCCTTGCTCGTGCTAAACACGACCGGCAAAGAAGATACTGTCCGCGACATCGTGGAGCGTCTTGAATCCGAATTTCAAAAAGAAGGGGCCGAAATTGAACAGGTGCAGAAGATGGATAAGCGGCAGTTTTCCTACGTAGCGGGCGATCTTGATGCCGGGCACTTTGTGAACTTCATTTTCCACGCGGACTCGCAGCTCATCACAAAGCTCCGCTCGAAATTCAAACTCGACGCGGAAGTGTATCGCCAGCACTATCAGCGCCTTCGGCCGAAGACGCAGCCGCGGGCGAAAAAAGTCGCCGTTTCGAAGTAGTCTCGCTACAACGGGCAATGGCCAGTAGCTTTAACAGAGTCATCCTGCTCGGAAACCTCACCCGCGACCCGGAGGTCCGTTACACTCCCAAAGGTAGCGCCGTGGCCGAAATCGGCCTGGCACTTAACCGGATCTACACTCCCGAAGGTGGAGAGAAGCGGGAAGAGGTCACCTTCGTCGACGTGACCCTTTGGGGTCGAACCGCTGAGATCGCTGGCGAGTATCTAAAAAAGGGACGTCCTGTCTTAATTGAAGGCCGACTTCAACTTGATACGTGGGACGACAAACAATCAGGCCAGAAACGGAGTAAATTGCGAGTCGTCGGCGAGAGTATGCAATTGATCGGGAGCCGACCCGGGGCGGGTGGGGGCGGGGAGATGGAAGAAGGGATGGGCGGTGGAAGTGGCTCGCGGACCAGCAGCGGACCCGGCCGCTCCAGCGCGCCTCCTCCCAGACCGGCGCAGTCCGAGCCAGACGACGACGAGATTCCATTTTAGTTTGTCGCCGTAGAATTCTGAGCCTCCATGCCGGCGGGGATGTCCCCGCAGTTCCCGGCATCAGGTAAAGTCGCACTGCTCGAATAGAACGGCGCCATGGATTCTACGGAAGCATGCATTGCCCTAAACATGCTGCCTACGATGGGGCCGGTGCGATTGCGCAAGTTGCTTCAGGTCTTCGAGACGCCAGAGCATATTCTTTCCGCGCGCGGCTCCGCTCTCCGGGCCGTTGAAGGCATCGGCTCGGAGGTTGCAGAGCAAATTACCGGCTGGGAAAACATTGTTGATTTATCGTCTGAGCTCGCCCGGATCCGCGACTTCGGGGCACAGGTCATCACGGCCACGTCGCCTCTCTACTCAAAACAACTCCGGGAAATCCACGCGCCGCCCATTGTGCTTTATGTCTGGGGCGAATTAAACGAGCGCGACCAGCACGCCATCGGCGTCATCGGGTCACGCCGGACAACACATTACGGAACCGAGTCTGGGAAGAAGCTCGCCTATCAACTCGCTTACGCTGGCCTTACCGTGATCAGCGGGCTCGCGCGCGGCATCGACACCGCCGCGCATCAGGGCGCCCTCGCAGCAAAGGGCCGAACGGTGGCTGTGATTGGCTCCGGCCTGTTAAAACTTTACCCGCCCGAGAACGCCGCTCTGGCCGAGAAGATCAGCAGCGGCAATGGCGCTGTCGTCTCGGAATTCTCCATGGAGATCGAGCCCGATCGTCAGACGTTCCCGATGCGCAACCGCATCATCAGCGGCTGGAGCCACGGCATTCTCGTCGTCGAAGCAGGATTAAATAGCGGCGCATTGATCACCGCTTCACAGGCGCTCGAGCAAGGGCGCTCCGTCTACGCCGTTCCTGGCCACATCAACGCGCCCAGCGCGCATGGTTCCAATCGTCTCATCCAGCAAGGTGCCAAGCTGGTCATGGAGGCAAACGATATCCTGGACGATCTCAGCATCCTTCTGCCGGAGGCAAAACCATCAGCGAAAGCCGCCGAGCGCCCGCTCCCTACGCTGACGGAGGACGAACGTCGCGTGTATGACGCCATCGAAGCCACCGAAACTTCGATCGACGACATCGCGACCAAATCCGATTTGCCAAGCGGCAACGTCTCTTCTACCCTCCTGCGCCTCGAGCTAAAACGGCTCGTCAAACAGTTGCCCGGGAAGTACTTCGTCAAGCTCGGGTAAGCTCGCGCGCAACGTGCTGTCGATTCAGGGGTTCGTTTCGTCCCGAGGTTCGTTACCGAAATGTCGAAGTCACTCATCATCGCCGAGAAACCCAGCGTGGCCCAGGACCTGGCTCGCGCGCTCGGGAAAGTGCCGAAGCAAGGCGATCATTTCGAAAACGAGCAGTACGTCATCTCTTCGGCGGTCGGTCACGTTGTGGAACTTGAGATGCCCGAAGACATCGACAAAAAGAAGTACGGCTTTTGGCGCCTGGAGACGCTCCCCATCATTCCCGAAAAATTCGGCCTCAAACCGATCGCCGATTCCAAGGATCGCTACAATCAGCTCAAAAAGCTCCTCCATCGCAAAGATGTCGACACCGTCATCAACGCATGTGACGCCGGCCGCGAAGGCGAGCTGATCTTCGCGAACCTCTACCAACTGGCCAAGTCGAAGCTCCCGGTGAAACGCGCCTGGATGCAAACGATGACGACGGAGGGAATCCAGGAAGCGTTTAAGAAACTCCGCGACGGAGCGCAGATGGCCGGCCTGGCCGATGCGGCCCGTTCGCGCAGCGAGAGTGATTGGCTGATCGGAATCAACGGCACCCGCGCGATCACGAAACGGATGTTTGGTTCACGAGGCCGGAACGTTGCCTCCGTCGGGCGGGTGCAGACTCCCACTCTTGCCATCGTCTTTAGCCGCGAGTTGGAGATTCGTAATTTCAGACCGCGGCCGTTTTGGCGCGTCACCGCGAAATTTCAAATCTCGAAGGGGACTTACGAGGGCGTGTATCAGCGCGCCAATTTCCGCAAGGCCGAGAATGATGAACACGATCGGATTGATCGCGTCTGGGAGAAGACCATCGCTGAAGGGGCTCTCGCCGCTTGCCAGGGTCAGCCGCTCGCAGGCGTTCGCGAAGAGAAGAAGTCGTCGAGCCAGGCTTCACCGCGCCTTTACGATCTGACCACGCTTCAGCGCGAAGCAAACAACCGCTTTGGTCTTTCTGCCCGCCGCACGTTACAGATCGCGCAAGCGCTCTACGAGCGGCACAAAGTCATTACCTATCCGCGCACCGATTCGCGCGCGTTACCCGAAGATTACATTGCGACTTGCCGCCAGACTCTGCCTGCGCTGCCCGGTGACCTCGGAAAACACGGCCAATCCATTTTGGAACAGGGCTGGCTCCGGCCGAACAAGCGCATCTTTAATAACGCCCAAATCTCCGATCACTTCGCGATCATCCCGACCACGACGGAGCCGCGCAATCTTGATGAGATGGAGGGCAAGGTTTACGACATGATCGCGCGGCGTTTCGTGGCAGCGTTCTTCCCTTCTGCGGAGTTCGATATCACCACGCGCATTAGCACGGTCCCACCGCAGCATGACTTCAAGACCGAAGGTAAGGTCCTGACTGCTCCAGGCTGGCTGGCAGTTTATGGCCGGACAACGGTCGATGAAAATTCTGCCGGATCTAAAGCGCTGCCTGCCCTCACGGCAGAAGACCACGGTCAGGCGAAGACCATTTCTGCGGAAATTCACGACGAAAATACCAAGCCACCGCCTCGTTACACTGAGGCCACGCTTCTTTCCGCAATGGAAGGCGCCGGCAAGCTGGTCGACGACGAGGAGATGGCCGAGGCGATGAAGGAACGCGGCCTCGGCACGCCGGCGACTCGCGCCGACACGATCGACGGCCTGATTAACCAGAAATACATCGAGCGGAACCAACGCGAGCTGGTCCCGACGACGAAGGCCGAATCGTTGCTGCAGTTCCTTGCCGCCGTCAAAGCAGACGCGCTCACGAAGCCGGACATGACCGGACAATGGGAATACAAACTCCGCCAGATGGAGCATGGAAAATTTCCGCGCGCCGAATTCATGTCAGAAATAGTCGAGGTCACAAAAGGGATCGTCGATCGCACGAAACACTTCGAAGAAGACGACACTAATTCCCGCCAGACAGACATCATTTCACCGACCGACGGCAAGCCCATGGTCGAGACCCTTCGTGGCTATAAATCGCAGGACGGCACCCTCATGGTTTACAAGGTCATGAGCGCTCGCAAGATCGAGGAAGAAGAAGTCCGCCAGCTTGTCGCGAATGGCGAAATCGGTCCGCTCGATGGCTTCGTCTCCTCCAAAACCGGCAACCGGTTCCCGTCGAAAATCAAGATCGTGGAAGACGAGAAAAATCCCGGTTCAAAGAAAGCCGAGCTCGATTTCGGCAACAAAGTCGACCTCAACGAGATCACCCCTTTCTGGACCGATCCTAAAACCGGCGGTGAACTTTGCGAAGCGCCCACCAGCTACATCCTGCGGCAACGCGAGGGCGATGGCTGGAAAGAGATCTTTAAAGTCGGCCGTCTCATGTGCCAGAAGCCGGTCACGCGCGAGCACGCGATCCAGCTCGTCGAGCACGGCAAAACTGACTTGATCGAAAAATTCATCTCAAAGAAAGGCCGGCCCTTCGACGCCTTCCTTTTGCGCCAGGGTGGGAAAATCAATTGGGAGTTCCCGCCCAGAAAGCCCCGCGAAAGTGCCGGAAAGAACGGCGATGGCACGCCCCGCGGACCACGCAAAGCCAAAGCGCCCCTTGATCTCAGCAAGGCTGTCAAGCTCGGCCAAAGCAAAGCTCACGATGGCGACCTTTACCAAACCAAGGACGCCTTCGTCGTCGCCAAGGCCCAGGCCGACGGGACGCCGCGGGTCGTTTTCGAGTTGAAGCGGAATCTCTGCGGCAAGGAGATTTCGCCGGAAGAAGCAGAGCGTCTCGTCGAGATGGGCAAGACTGGCCTGATTGACGGATTCGTTTCGAAGCGCGGATCAAACTTCAGCGCTTATTTGAAGCTGGCGAAGGACAAGAAGAAAGCGGAGTTCGAGTTCCCGCCACGCTGATCCCCTTGCTACCTAAGCAGCGGCCTTTTTCGGACTTAACTTCAATTTCATTCCGAATGACGCCGGGCGCGGAGCACCTCGATCGGCGCACTGCTCAATGCGGTGAGCGACGTATCTTCACTGGTATCGCAATGCGACCATTGGATCGACTCGGGTCGCACGAAGCGCCGGAATGTAACTGGCCAGAACCGCGACCACAAGAAGCACCGCCGAGATACTAATGAAAGTCGTGGGGTCAGTCGCGCTCACGCCGAACAGCAAACTCGCCATGACGCGCGTAAGCACGAAAGCCGAGACGAGACCGATGGCGACGCCGGCGACTACCAGTTTTACGCCCTGCTTTACCGTCATCTTCAGCACATCGCTTCTCTGCGCGCCAAGCGCCATGCGGATGCCAATCTCGCGCGTCCGTTGCGCCACCGAATAGCTCATCACGCCGTAGATCCCGACTGCGGCGAGAACGAGCGCGAGTGTGGCAAAAATCCCCAGCAGCATTGTGCTGAAGCGTTGCCGCGCGACGGCGCGCGAGACGATCTCTTCCATGCTCCGGATGTCGGAGACGGGCTGATCCTTGTCGATGTCCCAGACGATCTTACGAATCGTGGTGCCGAGGCTTAGTGGATCGACGGTCGTGCGCGCGACGACTGCATTTGGTGCGAACGAATTCATCTGCTCGCCAGCCATGTACATCTGCATCTTTGGCTCCGCGATGAAGTCATTTTGTCGCACGTCTTTGACGACGCCGATCACCTCACGCCAGGGGCTTTCCGAGGTGGTTGAGCCGGGCTTGAGTCGCTTGCCGATCGGGCTTTGGCCAGGCCAGTAATAGCGGGCCGTCTTCTCGCTTACGACCACAACCCTGACGCTGTCCGGTTTGTCCTGCTCATTGAAATCGCGCCCCTCCACGAGCGGAATTCCCATCGTAGAAAAGTAACCCGGGCTGACGGAGCGGAGGATCACATCGGGGTTCTGGTCAGGTGGCGGATCGGGCCGTCCTTCGGCGCCGATCGGCATGGAATCGCCGCTGTAGGTGAGAGGAAGATTGCTCGCCACTGCGACGGATTGCACGCCCGGCAGAGCTTGCACGCGGCGGATCAGCTCACGGTAAAACGGCGCCCGTTGCTCCTTGGTCGCATACTTCGTTTCCGGCAGGACTACCTTCATCGTGAGCAAATGATCCGCACGATATCCGGGATCGAGTTTGCGCAGATGCATGAAGCTGTTAATCAACAGCCCGGCGCCAACCAGGAGAAGAAACGAAACCGCCACTTCACTGATCACGAGAAATCCGCGGAGACGATTGCCGCGGCTCCCGGCGCCTGAATCGCGGCCGCCTTCTTTCAGGGTTTCATTCAGTCCAAGGTTCGAGGCCTGCAGCGCTGGGGCGAGACCGAAAATCAGTCCGGTGACCAACGAGATGAGCAAGGTAAAAAGCAGAACCTTGCCGTCGATATGAATGGCGGCTGCCTGCGAAATACTCGGCGGGATAAATGTTCTCAGGATGTTCAAGCCAACGAAGGAAAGCAGCAGGCCAAACGCGCCGCCGAGAGCGGCAAGCAACACGCTCTCGGTCAGAAACTGGCGGGTCAAACGCGAGCGGCTTGCGCCGAGGGCGAGACGCAATGCAATCTCCTTTTGCCGCACGGCGGCGCGCGCCAGGAGCAAATTGGCGACATTGGCGCATGCGATGAGCAGGACGAATCCGACCCGCCTAACAAAACGAGCAGCGCGGGTCTGATATCTCCGACGATCCGCTCGCGCATTGGTTGGACAGTGATCCCAATGCGCGTGTTCTCCTCCGGATACTGCTGCGCGAGGCGCCCCGCGATGGTATCCATCTCGGCCTGCGCCTGCTGTCGCGAGACGCCGGGCTTTGTCCGGGCGATGACCTCCAGGTAATGATTCCCGCGGCTGGTGGCATCTTCCGAGGTAAAGGCAATCGGGACCCAAATCTGATCCTGCCAGTTGTCCATGCTCGGCAGATCCACCGTGCGAGGCATCACCCCAATCACGCTGTAGCTCTTTCCATCAAGATTGATTGTGCGCCCGATAATGCTCGGATCGCCGCCGAAGTTCCGTTGCCAGACACCGTGACTCAAGATCGTCACGCTCGAGCCGGGCTGGTCTTCCTCGGGCCGAAAGGTGCGCCCAAGCACCGGCTCCACGCCCAGGATGTTAAAAAGATTCGCTGAGACGCGCCGGCCGTCGAGGCGCTCGGGCTCTCCAGCGCCCGTGAGATTAAAGCTTTGCTGGGCCATCGCAGCCATGCCTTCGAAGACCGTGTTCTGCTCCCGCCAGTCGATGAAATTCGCCGGCGACGGGGTGTTAAATGGAAAGCCGAGGTGGGTGGCCTCTTCCCACACCATCATGAGCGCGTCCGGGTTCTTGTAGGGCAACGGGCGCAGCAGCACGGTGTTGACCACGCTGAAGATCGCGCTATTCGCGCCAATCCCTAAAGCCAGCGCAAGCACAGCGATGATCGTAAAGCTGGGGCTCCTCACCAGCATTCGCAGCCCGTAACGTAAGTCTTGTCCTAGATCTCCAAACATATTGGTTTTCCCTTCCGCTCCTAACGCCACTGCCTCCTGCTCAGCGCGCCGCTCGACGCGTTTCAATTCCGGCCCTAGCAATTTACTTTCGTCTAACGAGAGCAGCACGGCGCAATACGCTTCCTCTTCCGTCGTCGCGCCGCGTAGGTTCTGGTCGTATTGATCCTCGAGATGTTGCGACAGCTCCTCGATGATCTCGTGCTCCCGCACGGGTGAAAGGCTCAAGTCTTCCAATCGCTTCCTGATCTC
>JACCXA010000297.1 GCA_013697365.1 Chthoniobacterales bacterium | reverse complement strand
GCTCAAGCATCTCCGCGGCCCGATATAGAATTTGTCCGCGCAGGTAGGCGCTTTGTTTGGCCCATCCCGGAAACGCCTTTCGCGCCGCGGTCACCGCATCGCGGAAATCTTTGCGCGAGGCCCGGCAGTAATTTGCCAGAACCGCGTCGGCCGAATCGCGCGCGGTCGAGATGCGACCACTCTCACCGCGGACAAATTTTCCGCCGATATACAGCTTGAAGGTCTTCTGGACCTGGAGTCGCCTTCCCTGCTTCGGCACGAAAGGAGGATTGCGCATCGCTTCGAAAAAGAAAATGGTAAAGCCGAGCGAGCGAACACCGGGTCTGACTTGGGCCACGCTTAGGTCGTATCGCGCGCACCGCATGGAAAAAACCAATAAGATTTTCGTGGCTGGTCACCGCGGCCTCCTGGGCAGTGCGATCATGCGCACTCTCCAGCGGCAGGGCTTTGCGAATGTAATTGTCCGCACCCGGGCGGAACTGAATCTCGCGAACCAGCCGGCCGTCGCTTCATTTTTCGCGCGCGAAAGACCGGAAGGCGTCATCCTCGCTGCAGCCAAAGTAGGCGGTATCAAGGCGAACAGCGATTATCCGGTCGAGTTTTTGCTCGATAATCTCCTGATCCAAAACAGCGTCCTCACCGCCGCGCACGCGACTGGGGTTCGTAAGCTCCTTTTCCTCGGCAGCTCCTGCATTTATCCGAAACATGCGAAGCAGCCAATCGCAGAAGACTCACTTCTGACCGGACCGCTCGAGCCGACAAACGATGCCTACGCCATTGCGAAAATCGCGGGGATCAGACTTTGCCAGGCCTATGCCGCGCAATACGGGGAGAATTATATTTCGGCCATGCCGACGAATCTTTACGGCCCGCACGATAATTTTGATCTTGTCTCTTCCCACGTTCTGCCGGCCCTCCTGCGCAAGGCGCACGAGGCGAAAACGAACGACGCGCGCCAGCTCGTCGTCTGGGGTTCAGGGACGCCCCGGCGTGAATTTCTCCATGTGGATGACATGGCGGACGCGTGCCTTTTTCTGCTGCAGAACTACGACGCGCCCGAGATCATCAACGTCGGCTGGGGCGAAGACATCTCCATCCGGCAGCTCAGCGAGTTGATTTGCGAGGTGGTCGGGTTTGAAGGGGAGCTGACGTTCGATGCGAGCAAACCGGACGGCACCCCGCGCAAGCTTCTCGATGTTTCGAAGATTAAGGCGCTGGGATGGCGCCCGAAGATTTCGCTACGAGATGGGATCGCCAGCACTTACCAGTGGTTTCTGGAACATGAGCTGACGCCGGCTTTGTCGGCGCGATGAGCAAACTGCGCGTTGGCGTTGTCGGAGTCGGTCACATCGGAAAAAATCACGTCCGGCTATACGCGGAGCAATCCTCGGCGGAGTTCAAGGCGATTTATGACACGGACGGCGAGAAGGCGCGACAGCTCGCCGCGGAGTTCCAGACCACAGCGGCAACGTCGCTGGAAGATTTCGCCAGCCGGGTCGACGCTGCTTCCCTGGCGACACCGACAAGCACTCACTTCGAAGTGGCGCGCCAGCTCCTGGAGCGGGGCAAGCATCTGCTGATCGAGAAGCCAATCGCGGAAAACACGGCGGATGCGAGCGCGTTGGCCGAGTTGGCGGCCCAAAAGCAGGTCATCCTCCAGGTGGGCCATGTCGAGCGTTTCAACCCCGTGCTCGGCGCGCTCGAAGAGCGATTGACGCGCCCGCGCTTCATCGAGGCGCATCGCCTGTCGCCCTACCCGAATCGCAGCACGGACATCGGCGTCGTACTGGACCTCATGATTCACGATCTCGAGATCATTCTGCATCTGGTGCGCTCGCCCGTGGAGACGATTGAAGCTGTGGGCGTGCCGGTCTTGAGCCAGGGCGAGGATATCGCGAACGCACGCCTGCGTTTCGAGAACGGCTGTGTCGCGAACGTGACGTCGAGCCGCATCAGTCCGGAACGCATGCGCAAGATTCGAGTCTTCCAGGAGGACGCCTATCTCTCGCTGGATTACCAGGCCCAGACCGGGGAAATATACCGACGTTCTGCGACCGGGATCGACCGGAGCGAGGTCGAGATCGAACGCGAAGAGCCGCTCAAGCGACAGCTCGCGTCGTTTCTGGAATGCGCGGCGACCGGGCGCGCGCCGAAGGTCTCCGGGTTGCAGGCGATGGCGGCGCTGGAGTTAGCGGTGGAGATTACGAAAAGGATAGCAGCCCAGAAGCCGATCGATTGAGAAGGAGCGCGCCGAGACAGATCCGGAGGGACGTGGTTCTGCACCTCCAGGCGCTCGCGACATGAAGCTGCATTTCGTAGCCGGCGAGGCGAGCGGCGATACCCATGGCGCCGCTTTGATGGAGGCGTTGCGAGAATTGCGGCCGGACGTGGTCTTTCTCGGTCGGGGAGGCCCGCGCATGCGCGCGCTCGCGAGCGGAACCTTAACCGACTGGAGCCAGGAGTCGGCGGTTCTTGGCCTTTGGGAAGTGCTCAAGAAATACGGATATTTTCGCCAACAATTTGCTGACGCGCTGCGGGAGATTCGCGCTCAGAATCCAGACGCGGTCGTTCTTATTGATTACCCCGGCTTCAACCTCCGCCTCGCCCGGGCTCTGCGCACGCAACTCCCCCAAATCAACATCATCTACTACATCAGCCCGCAGGTCTGGGCCTGGAACCGCCGCCGCATCCCGCAAATGGCGAAGTATCTCAATCTCATGCTCTGCATCTTTCCCTTCGAAGCGGAGCTGTACAACAAATCCGGGCTGCGCACCGTCTTCGTCGGGCATCCGATGATGGAGGCTTTGGAAGCGGAACGCATTTCCGCAGGACGTGATCCAGACCTCATCGGCCTCTTCCCGGGCAGTCGGATGCGCGAGGTGCGGAAAATTCTCCCCATCATATTGGAAGCCGCGCAGCGTATCGAGCAGAGCCGAGGCGGCACACGCTTTGAGGTTGCGGCTGCGTCGCTGCGGCTAGCGCGCGAAGCGGAAGGCATGCTGAAGGCCTCCGGACTAGCGCCGGAGATTGTCAATGTGACCGTCAGAGCCGCTGCGGGGGCCATGCAACGTGCGCAGGTGGGCATTGTCGCTTCCGGCACGGCCACCCTCGAAGCCGCCTTTTTTCGGTTGCCCTTCGTTCTCGTCTATCGGGTGGCCTGGTTGACGTATCTCGCGGCTCGAATGGTCGTGAAGGTAAAGCACCTCGGGATGCCTAACGTCCTCGCGGGACGCGAGATCATTCCGGAGTTTATCCAACACCGCGCTGATCCGCGCGTCATCGCGGATTCTGTCCTGCGCCTGATGAACGATGCACATGCGCGGAAGAAAATTGTCTCGGAATTCGATGCAGTGATCGCGACGCTCGGCAAAGAAGGCGCGAGCAAGACCGCGGCGCGCGCCATTTTCGACGAGATCGCGCGCGGCCATCGTTCCTAAGGGGAGGTGCCGCTTTGTAGGGGAAGCTGCCAGCTTCCCAAGTTGGCAAGAGACCGAGGCTTGCCAATCCGATTCGTCGAGACAAATCTGTTTCCCGATTGAACCAAACCAGTCCCGTGCCGACCGAACAGATCCAGATCAGAAATTTCATCGACGGCCAGCTGATCGAGCCGGTCGGCCGGCAGTATCTCGACAACATCGAACCGGCGACCGGCAAGCCATATTCCCAAGTTCCGGACAGCGACAGTCGTGATGTCGAGTTGGCGGTGGCAGCCGCGGTGGAGGCGTTTCGCGATTGGTCGCACCAACCGGCGATGGATCGATCACGCATTCTCCTGAGGATCGCCGATCTGATCGAGCGCGATCTGGAGAAGCTGGCGCGCGCGGAATCGATCGATAACGGGAAGCCGCTCTCGCTCGCGCGGGGGCTCGACATTCCGCGGGCCGCGAGCAATTTCCGCTTCTTCGCGACCGCCATTCTGCACACGGAGAACGAAGCGCACGTCACGGATGGCATTGCCTTCAATTACACGCTGCGCCAGCCGCGCGGCGTGGTGGGACTAATCTCGCCCTGGAACCTTCCACTCTATCTCCTGACCTGGAAAATTGCGCCGGCCCTCGCCTGCGGAAATACCGCCATCGCGAAACCGAGCGAGTTGACGCCGATGACAGCCTTCCTGCTCTGTGACATCTGTCGGGAAGCCGGCCTGCCGAAGGGCGTCCTCAATGTGGTGCACGGGACGGGACCGAACGTTGGGCAGGCCATCACGGCGCACCCCCGGATCGAGACGATTTCCTTCACGGGCGGAACCGTGACTGGGCGGAAGGTGGCCGAGACCTGCGCGCCGATGTTCAAGAAAGTTTCGCTCGAGCTGGGCGGGAAGAATCCCAACATCGTCTTCGCCGATGCCGATCAAGAGGCGGCGATCGCCGGCAGCCTGCGCTCGTCTTTTGCTAACCAGGGACAGGTTTGCTTGTGCGGTTCGCGCGTCTTCGTCGAACGCTCGGCTTACCCGGAGTTCGTCGACCGGTTTGTCCAGGCCGCTTCGAAATTAAAGGTCGGCGATCCGCTCGACACGACGACCGAGCAAGGCGCGATCGTTTCCAAAACCCAGCTGGAGAAGGTAAAATTCTACGTCGACCTCGCGCGGGCGGAGGGTGGCAAGATCGCGCTGGGGGGTGCCGCGCCGGAAGTGCCTAACGAACGCTGCCGCGACGGCTATTTTTTCCCGCCGACCGTGATCACGGACCTGCCGGTTTCCTGCCGGGTTAATCGCGAGGAGATCTTCGGCCCGGTTGTCTCGATCACGCCCTTCGACAGCGAAGAAGAAGTCATCGGATATGCCAACGACAACGACTACGGCCTCGCCTCGAGCGTCTGGACGCAAAACCTCAACCGCGCCCACCGCGTTGCGGAGCAGATTCACACCGGCACGGTCTGGGTAAATTGCTGGCTCATTCGCGATCTGCGCGTTCCGTTCGGCGGCATGAAACAAAGCGGCGTCGGTCGCGAAGGAGGCAACGAAGCTCTCGCGTTTTTCACCGAGCCGAAGAACGTCTGCATTGCGAAGTAGGAGCATTGGCAGAGCCGCAGGTCGAAACCCGACGGGCGCTGGCGAATAAGCTCAACCGAACATTTACGTCGCTTGCAGAATGTTGCCGCTTTCAGCAACAATGTCGCTCATGAGTGGAGTAAGAGTGCTCGTCGGGACCCGCAAAGGGGCGTTCATTTTAACGGCGGATGGCACGCGTGAACGCTGGGACATCAGCGGTCCGCACTTTCCCGGTTGGGAAATATACCATTTGAAAGGCTCGCCGGTTGAACCGGCCCGGCTGTACGCGTCGCAGACGAGCGACTGGTTTGGGCAGCAGATTCAGCGTTCCAGCGACGGTGGCAAAAATTGGGAACCGATGGGAAATGAATTCTCCTACGACGGAATTCCGGGTACGCACCAATGGTACGACGGCACGCAGCATCCCTGGGAGTTCAAGCGTGTCTGGCATCTCGAGCCTTCGCTCCGCGATCCGGAGACGGTTTACGCCGGGGCGGAGGATGCCGCTCTGTTCCGCACGACGGACGGCGGAAAGTCGTGGCGGGAGCTGCCCGGTCTACGCACGCATGCCTCGGGCCCGCAGTGGCAGCCGGGAGCCGGTGGGATGTGTCTGCATACCATCCTGCTTGATCCGGTTCAGCCCGATCGCATCTTCGTTGCCATCTCGGCAGCTGGAACATTTCGTAGCGATGATGGTGGCCAAAACTGGCGCCCCATTAACCGCGGCCTGCATTCAGAATATATTCCCAATCCAACCGCGGAGGTCGGCCACTGCGTTCATCGCATCGCCATGCATCCGTCGCGTCCGAATGTGCTCTTTATGCAGAAGCATTGGGATGTGATGCGGAGCGAGGATGCCGGCGACTCGTGGCGCGAAGTCAGTGGCGACCTGCCGAGTGACTTCGGATTTCCAATCAACGTGCACGCGCACGAGCCCGAGACCGTTTATGTCGTCCCGATCAAGAGCGACTCCGAGCATTTTCCGCCGGATGGGAAGCTGCGCGTCTATCGCAGCCGGACAGGTGGCAACGAATGGGAAGCACTGACGAAAGGCCTGCCGCAAAGCAACTGTTACGTCAACGTGCTGCGCGACGCGATGGCGGTGGATTCACTCGACGAGTGCGGCATCTACTTTGGGACCACGGGCGGACAGGTCTACGGCTCCGCCGATGCCGGCGACACGTGGACGGCGATCGTGCGTGATTTGCCGGGCGTGTTGTCGGTTGAAGTGCAGACGTTGCCATGATCCGGGTTGTGCTCCCGCATCATTTGCGGACACTGGCGCGCGTCGGCGCCGAGGTGGAGCTTCCGGTCGAAGGGGCCGTAACGCCGCGCTCGATCCTGGACGCTCTCGAGTCTGCCTATCCAATGCTCCGCGGGACGATGCGCGACCATGCCACGCAGGAACGCCGCTCCCTTGTTCGCTTCTTCGTTTGCGGGCAGGACGTTTCCCACGAATCGCCGGACATGACGCTGCCGGCAGCGATCGGGGCGGGTGCCGAACCCTTCTTTGTTATGGGCGCGATTGCGGGGGGCTAGTCTGCTGAACTCGCATTTCGACGAAATGCTCAGCGAGGTCGTCCACCAGGGGGATCGCTTCCTCAATCAGAGCTTGTCCATCGAGAGAGAATTCATTCGGGCCGGCCGAGCCGTCGGCGAACCGAGTGATCGTGATGTGATAAACCGTGTGCCGGAAGCGGTAGTGAATCTTGTAGGTCGTCCAGCTCGCAGGAATTCGAGGGAGCAGACGAAGTCGATCCCCCTCCAGGTGCACTCCGAGCAGTGTTTCTACGAGGAGCCGATACATCCAGCCGGCTGATCCTGTATACCAAGTCCAGCCACCTCGTCCAGTGTGTGGGGCGAGCGCATACACGTCCGCCGCGACGACGTAGGGCTCCACTTTGTAGGTGGCAATTTGCTCGGCCGTTCCGCCGTGATGGACGGGATTGAGGAGGGCGAAGAGTTCCCAGGCGCGGTCGTTTTCACCCATGAGCGCGAAGGCCATGGTGGTCCAGATAGCACCATGCGTGTATTGGCCGCCGTTCTCGCGCACGCCCGGGATGTAACCCTTGATGTAGCCTGGGTTCAAAGCGGAGCTGTCGAAGGGCGGATCGAAGAGCTGGATGAGTTTGGCCTCCCGGCGGATCAAGCGCTCGTTAACCGCGTTCATCGCGTGATTGGAGCGTTGCCGATCGCCGGCTCCGCTGATCACCGACCAGCTTTGCGGCAGAGAATCGATCTGACATTCCGAATTCGTCCGGGAGCCGAGCGGTTCCCCATTATCAAAATAGGCGCGTCGATACCATTGGCCGTCCCAGGCGTGCGCCTCGATGTTCTTTTGCAGTTGCTTCGTTTCCGCAAGGCATCGGTCGGCAAACGAAATGTCCTCGCGCGCGCGCGCCAGCTCCGCGAACTGCGTCAGCACATCGTAAAGGAAAAAGGCCAGCCAAACACTTTCGCCACGCCCTTCTTTTCCGACCATGTTCATGCCGTCGTTCCAATCACCGGAACCGATCAGGGGCAAGCCATGTTCGCCGAATTTCAGGCCGTGCTCGATCGCGCGCACACAATGTTCGTAGAGCGTGCCGGATTCCTGGGTGCGATTTGGCAAATCGTAATACGCTTGCTCCTCTGGCATGACTGGACGGGCCTCGAGGAAGGGAATTTGCTCGTCGAGCACGCCGGTATCTGCGACGCACGCGACGTAGCGGCAGGTGCCGTACGGCAGCCACAGGTAGTCGTCGGAAAAATGGGTGCGCACGCCGCGGCCGGCCGGTGGATGCCACCAATGCTGCACGTCGCCTTCCCGGAATTGATGCGCCGCGGCACGAAGCAGATGCTCGCGGGTAAGGGCGGGCTCGGCGTGCACCAGCGCCATCACATCCTGCAGTTGATCGCGGAATCCGTAGGCGCCGCTGGACTGGTAATACCCGGAGCGCGCCCATACGCGGCATCCGAGCGTCTGGTACAGCAGCCAGTGATTCAGCAGGATGTCGAGCGCGCGATCGGGCGTGCGC
>JACCXA010000295.1 GCA_013697365.1 Chthoniobacterales bacterium | reverse complement strand
TGCCGCGTGAGCTGCAAACAGACAACCAGATCTCGGGACGGCATCTCACGCATTGCGGGTTTACCCTCGGCGCGAGCTATTGCTCGTTCCATTGCACACACTGCTACCTTCCGAAAAACGCGAACGCGATCCCGATCCCGTCGCTCGAGCAGGTCAAGGAGCAGGTCGACGCGAACCGCCGCTTTCAAGGTCCGGGCGGCGGATTGCAGATCACGGGTGGCGATGTGGCGGACGCTTACTGGAAATCCGGTCGCGCTGATGAGCTGGTGGAGATCATTCGCTATGCGTATTCCGTCGGGTCTATCCCGATGTTGATGACCCACGGGCAGACGCTGATCGAACAGCCGCAATTCCTGGAGCGGCTCGTAGTAGAAGGCGGCCTGCGCCAAATTTCGGTGCACGTCGACATGACGCAGGCTGGCCGCCATGGCTACCCGATCGGCCGGATCACATGCGAAGCGGATCTGCATCCAGTGCGCCAGGCTTTCACTGATCTGGCGCTACGCATTCGGGAGAAGACGGGCTTCATTCTCGAGTATGCACTCAGCTTCACGGTGACACGGCGCAACATCGACGACGTGCCGGAAGTGATTCGCTGGTATCTGGCGGACCCGCAGCGTAGCTACATCTGGCGAATGTTGAGCTTTCAACCGGAGGCCGACACCGGCCGCACGATCTTCTCGCAGCGACCCATCACATCCGCCGATGTCTGGGAGAAAATTCGCCATGGCGTGGGGTTGCCCTTGCGCCGCGACGTTTCCATTTTCGGTCATCCGGATTGCAATAGCTGGGCTTCGCTGCTAATCGCGCGTCCCTCCGGCAAGTATTTTCCGCTGCTGCCGGACGATCGGAAATTCGATCGTCTGCTCGGTGAGGTGCTGGCGAAGATCGGCGGCCTCTCGCTTGTGAACGACGATGCTGGAACGCCGGCCTATCGGTTGGCGGGGGTTTTGTTTCAACATCCGATCCTCGCCATTCGCCTCGTGTTGCAAATGCTGCGCTACGTCACGTCGCGCAAAGCGCCACGGGAGATCTTCCAGTCGTTGGTGCGCGGTCAAGTGCATACGCTCGGTGTCGGGATGCATAATTTCATGGACGCGAAGCAGGTCGCACTGGCCGATACAGATCCGGTGATCAAGGCGCGGTTGGATTCGTGTGTCTTTAAAGGCGCGGTGAAGCGGAACGGTCAGTGGGAGGCTATCCCAATGTGCTCGATGAATCAGCAAACCTGGGTGGAAGTTTACGACGGGCGATTGCAGGATCTGGCGCTTCTGAAGCAGCCGCAGGTGTATGCGCCGGTCGTTGAATCGGAACCGGCGCTGCCGGTCTTGTAAGGGGAAGCTGCTAGCTTCCCCAGATGAAAAACGGGAAGCTAACAGCTTCCCCTACAATAATCCGCGCACCGCTTCGATCGCGCGCAGATAAACACGATGCGGGCCGCCGCGCATCAGCTCTTCCCCCATCAACTGCACAGGTTCGTTGCTGCCTGCGGGCATCAATTGATGCGTGCGCTCCTTGCCCCCATCCCACGCGGAAACTTCCAGGAGATCGGCCTCGGAAGCATGCAGCACGCGCAGCTCGGTCGAACCGCAGAAAATACTGCACCGCCCAATCGGCTCGCCGACTGTTTCGCTCAAAGACACGGCGATGGCCTTCCCAGCCGAATCAGTGAACTCCAGCGCCGTATCATTTTGATCTGCGTCGGTTGTCCAACCGAGCTGGGCTGCGAGCCATCCGATCAGCAAAATCGCGGTCGACCGAAACCGCCGCGCGAAAAGAATCTCGACCCGTTCGATCTTGGCGAGCCGGGAATGACAGGAGGGCTGGTCGAAGAATTGCGCTAACGCCAGGCGCAACTGCACCAGACGCGTCCAGTTCAAATCGCAAAGGACGACGCGATGATTTGACTCTGTGCGCGCAAGCTGGATAAGCCGCATCTGGACAGTGAAGTCCCGCCATTCCCGGCTGTCGTAAATGAGACGATCGACCCACGTCCAGAGCTGCGGGTCCATGGGATCGTGGAATTCTCCCTGCCACCAAAGGTAAAACGGCAGATCGGAATCCAGGTGCGAGAAGACGATGTTCGGCAGCAGGCCTGCGAATGATCCCTTTAGCGAAAACGAGATTTGCTCCGAGCAAATCTGTTTCTGGCCGGCGCGACTGATGTGGCAATGGGCGTTGATCCAAGCCTCCACCTGGTCATTCGGAGCGGTGGGATCTGCGCCGATGACGAGAGCGCGGCAGGCATGATCCTTGGCGATCTCAGACACCACCTGCGTGTTGGTAGAGAGCGAGTTCGGCGCCTCGCTATAGACCGCCAGGTTAATGAGCGATGCGCGCGACATCATCTCGCCGCCCTGTTCCCAGAGGTTCTTTAGCTCGCGCTCAATCTTCCCCACCTCGACCTGCAGTCCGGTCGAGAACGCTTCCGGAGCAGTCGCTGTCATTGGCGCGCCCAGTTTCTCATAAACTCCGATCTGTCATCACAGACGCCGCCAGGTGCGCCCGTCCCGCGCCAGCAATTCGTCCGCTTCTTCCGGACCCCAGGAACCGGCGGGATACTCCACCAGGTCAGGCGCGCCTTTGGCACTCCATGCTTCTTCGATTCGGTCGATAAACTCCCAGGCTTGCTCGACCTCATCACGCCGGGCGAAAAGCGTGGCGTCGCCGCTCATCGCATCAAGCAGCAGGCGTTCGTAAGCCTCGGGGCTCGCTTTGCCGAAGGAGGTCCCATAATGAAAATCCATCTTGACCGGCTCGATCCGAAAGCTTGTACCCGGCATCTTCGCCTGCATCCGGAGCGAAATTCCCTCGTCCGGCTGGATGCGAATCACGAGCACGTTCTGATCGAGGGCCTGCGACTCCTTATTGAAGAGTACGGAAGGCGCTTTCTTGAAATGAATCGAGATCTCAGTGCCTGATTTCGGCAGGCGCTTCCCCACGCGCAGATAAAACGGGA
Source organism: Chthoniobacterales bacterium (assembly GCA_013697365.1). Classification (GTDB taxonomy): domain Bacteria; phylum Verrucomicrobiota; class Verrucomicrobiia; order Chthoniobacterales; family UBA10450; genus JACCTI01. Next base: position 1,501 of record JACCXA010000295.1, on the reverse strand, counting down.
CGTCGGCCCAACGCCAGTTGTCGACGTGTAAGCGGAGCGCAGCAAACGTCTCCGTCGTCGAGTCGGGCTTTACGTTTGGCTCTTTTCGATAAGCGGGAACCGGTTTGCCGCTGATCGCGCCCTCCGCATACTGTCCGCGCACCACGTTCGTCGCCACCTCCGCGCTCGTTAGCCGGCGCAAGGCGCGCACGACTTTCACTTTCTCATCTCGAATGCTGTCTGCACCGATGTCGGTCGGCGGTTCCATGAGCACGAGGCAGAGCAACTGGAGCAGATGATTCTGCACCATGTCGCGGAGCGCGCCCGCGCCTTCGTAGTAGCCGGCGCGTCCTTCCACGCCGAGCGTTTCCGCCGCGGTGATTTGCACGTGATCGATATAACGCGTGTCCCAGAGCGGCTCGAAGATCGCGTTCGCGAATCGGAGCACGAGGATGTTCTGCGCCGTCTCCTTCCCGAGAAAGTGGTCGATGCGATAAGTCTCCTGCTCGGGGAAAGCTTTGCGCACGATTTGGTTCAGCTTGCGGGCCGACGCTAAATCGGTGCCGAAGGGCTTCTCCACAATAACGCGTGCCCAGGAGCCGCCTGACGCTTTGTTCAAACCTGCAGCCTCCAGGTGTTTCAGGATCGGCTCGAATTGATCCGGGCCGGCTGCGAGATAGAAGAGACGATTGCCGCCTGTCCCGCGCTCTTTTTCAATCTTCTCCATCCGCTCGCCGAGGCGCTTGTACCCTTCCGCGTCACTGAATTCGCTCTGATGATAGAAGATTGATCTGGAGAATCCGTTCCAAAGTTCATCGCGCACCGTTTGCCGGGAATGTTTGCGCGCTTCTTCGCTGAGTTCCTTCCGAAATTCCTCGTCCGTCTTTGGGCGACGCGCCATTCCGACGACGGTGAGCTGCGGCGGCAACTCGCCGTCGGCTGCAATGTTATAGAGCGCGGGGATGAGCTTGCGATGCGTCAAATCCCCCGTGGCGCCGAAGATGACGACAGTGCAGGAGTCGGGGGCAGTCCGCGTCGCGATGCCTTCCCGCAGCGGATTTACCTGCGGTTTATCAGATGCTGGCGTCATGGAATGAACTGGTGACCGCACATCCACGCGCATGCGCGGAACGACACTCTCGCGCTTACGACGGCAGCGGGAAGCGCCGCGTCATTTCACGCACCTTGCCTTGAACACCTTCCAGCGCCGCGGCATCGTCCCGACCCGTTAACGCCTCGTTGATCAAGTCCGCGATATCGAGCATCTCTTCTTCCTTCATCCCGCGGGACGTGACGGCCGGCGTGCCAATGCGAATGCCGCCAGGCTTAAAGATCGGGTAGGTGTCGAACGGGATCGCGTTCTTGTTCACGGTAATGCCGGCGCGATCGAGAACTTCCTGCGCCTGCCGGCCATTGATTTCCTTCGGGCGCAGATCCAGGAGCATGAGGTGATTCTCGGTTCCGCCAGAGACGATGCGATAGCCATGTTTCGCGAGGCCAGCGGCGAGCGCTTTGGCGTTGA
>JACCXA010000278.1 GCA_013697365.1 Chthoniobacterales bacterium | reverse complement strand
TTGCCGAAGGAGCTCCAGGTACAGAATGCGATCGCCGAATCCAGCATCTGGGTGATCCTCCAACTCTTTCGCCAGAGCGAGCGCGCGCTGGGAGTCTTTGCCGTGCTCTAGCCCGTCCAGAACAAGTCTTCGGAGCGCAGCGGTGCGCTGCTTCGGATCAGCGCGCAATTCTTCTAGCGCGCCGAGCGCACTCTGCCGCTTCGCCGGATCAACGAGGCCGAGCCGAATTATGGCTAGCTGGAGACGGTGTCCGCTTTTTTCAGGAGCCAGGTCGACTGCCTTTGCCCAATGAGATTCGGCCGCCGCGAGGTCTTTTCGCGCCTCGGCCAGACGCGCCGAAGTGGCATAAAATTCCGGTTTATCCCGGGCTCGTTCTCCCAAGCCCTCGAGCGTTTTGGCCGCAGAAGCGAAATCCTTTACTCGCACGGCCGAACGAGCGAGGGCCAGCGCATCATCCACCGAATCGGGTCGCGCCTGGACAACTTTACGAAGCCAATCCACCGCGTTGCGCTCGCCACCTTTCTCGGCAATGTCCGCCAACAATCGCATCGCGTCGGTGTTTGCGGGATTCAGTTGCAGCACCCGCCGGGCGTTAAGGCTCGCAGTTTTGAGGTCGCCACCGCTCAAGACGGCCGCAGCGCGGCGCAACAGGTGCCCTTCCTGCCAATGCCGATAGAACCGAAACCCTCCCCAGCAGAGGAGCACGAAAATGATCAGACTTCCCAGCGACCAAAGAATGAGCCTGAGGTAGGTGCGTTCCGTGTGCTGAAGCGAGGTTTCCAATGCTCGGCCCCTGGTTATTGTCGGAGTTGACGATATTTCACGAGGGCGGAAGTAGCAGAATGCAGGCCGGAGTTGCGAACGCCCGGCCTTCCTTCGAGATTGCGCGCGCTTCACCTGAATGAATCCCGATCACATCCGCGTAGAACAAGTCACGACCGACTCGAAGATTTTCGCTCACACCCGCTGGGATATCCTGCCCCTGTTGGGCGGCGTTTTTCATCTCACGTTTTTCTTCGCGATGTTCTTCCTTTATCCACACACGCCACTTTGGCTGATGCTTGTCCTCGGCTTCGTCTATGCGCTGATGGTCAATGCCAACATCAATGGTGTGGCCCACAACTTCATTCACAACCCATTCTTCCGCGCACCATTGCTGAACCGGCTCTTCGGCGTCGTCGAATCCATGGCCTGCTGTTTTTCGCAGACCTACTACGACGTCGTCCACATGCAGCATCACAAGGGGAACTCCGACCGCCCCGACGAAACTGGCGAGACCATCGATTGGCTTTCGATCTACCGGCACGGACACGACGGCGAGCCGGAAAGTCCCTGGACCTACGTTTTCTTGAGCTTTTTTCGCGACAATCCTGCCGCGATCGCGCGTGAACTAAAGAAGCGTGGCCGGACGGAGTTGATTTGGGGCAACGTGGAGCTCGCCGCCTTTGCCATGGCTCTCTTCGTCATGTTTGTCTTCAACTGGCGTTACGTGATCTTTTTCTTCCTGCCGTTCTTCTACCTTGGTCATTGCTTCAGTTATCTGAACGGTTATTTCCGGCATTACGGCGCCGATCCGGACAAACCGATCGCGTGGGGCGTCAGCAGCTACGGCAAGCTCTACAACTGGATCTTTTTCTACAACGGCTACCATGCCGAACACCATTTCCGCCCTAAAGTGCATTGGACGAAAATGGAATCGTTTCATCAGCAAATCGCCGGATTACAGCGACAGGAAAACGTGCGCGTGATCAACCGCGCCCACCTGCTGGGGTTCCTGGATCCCCATCCGCCGAAGCGCAGCGATCGCGGTCGCAGCGGAGATTCCGCACCAGCTGCGAGCTAGGTCGCCGTTAGCTTCCGAATGATCGCCGCAGCTTCTCCTTCTTCTCCTCGCAGTCTTCGTGCACCCGGCGCACCTCAATTGTGAGCTGCTTCTCGAGAGATTCCGCTTCTTCCAAACTCCCGCTGCCTCGCGCCTTGCGGATCTGGTCCGTCAGGAAAAGTTCTTTCTCCGCGATTTTCGCGCGATAGCTGGAATCGATCTCCGCGATCTGCTCCTTCTGCTCGTCGGTCAGCACGACGCTCGGTGCTTTCTTCTCCAAGCGTTCCATCGCCAGTTCGTAGGCCGATTTCATATCTATTGAGCGTTGCGCCTCGGTCTTCCAAGCGCAAACGCTAAGTCGCGCGCGCCAGGGATTGAGCGTTGGATGGCCTTAGAGCCTTTGGTTCAGCTCGCGCGAAAGGCCGATGCCACCACGCGCTCGCCAGGCAAAGCAACCACAGCGCGAAATTCAGAAAGGTCCAAAAGTAGATCTCTTCGCTGCAAAGTTCGTCCACGCCGCGCGCGTCAAAGATCGAAAGCCCCAACGCGCTCAGGACAATCATCAACTCGCGCCAGCAACCCAGCTGCAGCACCAGGAGCGCCGCATCCTTTCCGACGGCCCGGAGCAGCACAGCGAGCGGCGGAAGCAGGACAAACAAGTATTTTACCAGAACCCAAAGGATGAGCTGCGGCGCACGCAACGCTTCTTCCTGGAAGGGGAAAATCTTGTTCGCCGCAAATCGAAAATCAACGTGGCTAAGGGCGTAGCCATTCAACACGAAATGGAAAATGGCGAATACCATTATCGCTCCGGCCAACGCGGACCAGGCAAAGGGCAATCGCGCGCGCTGAAAAAGCCGCAGGAAGGCGGTTAATCCCAGGCTTCCCAGCAGCACGCCAACGAGTTTCCCGGCGTCAAATTGAAAGAGGACGACACAAACCAGCAGCCAGCACGCGATACAAACGCCACCGATCAGGCACAGGCGCGTCCACCGGAGAAGCGGTCTTTCAGATTCCCGAACACAAATAGACGCGACGAAGAAAGCGCCGGCCAGGATGCATGCCGCGACCCTGAACCAGTCCGGCATCTCAGCGATTCGATCAGTGATGCGGTATTCGATATTGAACGAAGAAGTATGAAAGGTCAGGAACGGAACCATTCCCGCCAAACCGAGACTAGATATCGAGAAGAACGGCCGAATTCCACCTGCTAACAGAACCGCTAACGGCGCCAGGATCATCAAGACCACCTTCGGTCCACGACCCGTGAGGGCATAATTATAGGGCCCAAAATAGGCCAGGAGCCAAAGCGCGGTCCCCGTCACCAACAGTGCCCGGACGGCATGCAGCCGCCGGGATGTCGCGCCCATCGAAAGACTCAATGCCAGACCTGCTATCAAGGCGAGCGGGTAAAAAACACTCCACGCGACTGGCTGATGTTTGCGAACGTGAAACCACTCCAGCCCAGCCGGCGTGACCCAGAATGCAATGACGCCCAAAAGTGCCAGCGCCGAGAGCGCGCCGATTGTCCGTGCCGTCCCGAGTTGATGGACGCAACACCACGCTGCCGCGGCGGCTGCGAGCCACCCGCCCTCCGAGATCCCGGCAAGACCCAGCGCAATTCCCAGTCCAAGGAGGCCGACCGCAGCGCTCTCCGACAATGTCAGCCGCGTCCGTTCGCCGCCCCAGGGCTTTAGCTCGCTGAAGAGAAAAAGCGCCGCCGCCAGTAGCCATGGCCCGACGCGCCAGATCGTATTCAAACCCTGCTCGCGCTGCCCCTCTTCCCGCGCGTGCTGGACGTGCTCGTTCAGGCGCGCTTCAAGGTCGTTGCTCTCCCGCCCTTCGGTCGAAATTCCCCAGAGGCGCGCTTGCTCCTGCAGCAGCTTCTCGCGGGACTCGTTAGGCAGGAGCGTGAGATCCGTTCGGAAGTGTCCCTCATACTCGTGTGGCAGGGTCAGCCCGTATGGGACGCTGAGCAGAAAGAGCATGTCCGCCGCACCCAAATTCTCGTTCCGTCCCGGCCGAAAAAGCGGACCATGCGCGAGGTAAGCTGCGTCCGCGGTGTGACCGCCCAGCTCGTTGTGCCCGTGATCGCCCAGCACGTAGAGATAATCCTGCGGCCCGAGCCGCGCGGCGACTTCGCGCACAAAATTATCGGCCTCCAGATATTTTGCCCGGTAAACGTCACCTCCGACCGGATGCTCATGCGAAACTTTGTCGGTCCCGATGATGTGCAAGAGCAACACGTCGATGCTTGGGTCAGCGAGCCACCTGCGCGCGGCCTCGTACGCATATCCGTCCCGCTCCAGGATCGGCACGTGCAGATTCTCATAGTTCATCGAATCGACGAACGCGTCCGGATAAAGACGGTTGATCGTGTGGTCGGAAGTAAGGACGAGCCGTTGCCCGAGGGCCGCGAGGGACGCCGGCCAGGTGGTGCGCTCGGAGGCCACCGCGGAGAAATCCTGGAGGGTCGTTCCCGTCGTGGCGGTGCGCCCTTCGAAGATGCTTTTCACACAAGGGAAGGTCGCCTTCCCTGGACATGACTCCGCCTCACCGTAAAGCGACGAACTCATGAGGGAGCTTACGAATGGCATCAGCTCCGGATCGAACGCCATCGGAGTGCCCAGGCTATCCAGGAGCACCACGACGGTGCGGAATTTCGGAACCTCGTAGACCTGGCGCTGGCCGGCGCGTTGCCCGGCATTTTCTGGCGGCAGACTGCGCAGTCCGCACAAAAGAAGAAGCAACGGCACCAGCCCGAGTAGAACGGGGCGCGCCCAGGCGTATCGGGAAGATCGGAGAGCGGGGATCATCGGCGCAGAGCGGTCGCTACAATCGCTCACTGCCGATTGCAACTGTGCGCCGATTCCGCCGCCTTGCGGCGACCCGCCCGCTTCCCTACCCTGCGAGCGCTTTGCACTGGGATAAGCTCCGCCACTTTCACAAACAAGCCGGCGTCATCGCCGCCTGGCAGCGGTTCTTTGGCCCAATTCTGCGCTGGCTCACCCCAACGCGCCGGAGGCTGCTTCTGGCTCTCGGCGCACTCATTGTGGCGGTGCGGTATACGACGCGAAATACAACGCGCCTCAGCGTTGCGCCCGATTTGGTTGGCTTAACGCTGCTCGTGCTGGCGCTCTTCGGCTTCGTTTTGCTTTGTTATCTAGCAGCCAAACGTTTCGCATCGTTGCCGACAGTCCTCCGCAGACACCCGCAGATCGGCCTGCATGCAGTGCTCTGGTCGCTGCTTGCGCTGCTCTGGTTCACGCAACCTGCGAATGGCCCGATGCGCACGGTGCTCATCGGGAGTGTGATCGTTCTTCCGTTTCTACTCTGGCGCCTCGGTTATATGATGTTCACCGCGCAACGCGGCAAAATGGCAGCTACCCATCTGCGCGATCATCTCTTCTATATCTACCCAGTCTGGGGCGGCAGCGATACGCCATATGGCAAAGGTCACGATTACCTTTCCGCGAATGAAGCACGCGACGACACTTCCCTCGCGAAGTCGCAGCTCGCCGGTCTCAAGTGCTTCTTCCTGGCGGGCCTTTGGACAATCGCGAAAGGCCTCCTCGCCGGCCTCGTTTTCGCCGAGCCAAATATCTTTCGCCAAACCTTCGGCGGCCTCTCGTCAGGCGTCCCGCGACTTGGCGCGATGTTCGCCGCTCCGAGCGCTTACCCGATCTGGCTTTGCTGGCTTGCGCTCTACCTGGAACTTCTTTGGGCGGTCCTCGCTCTCGCCGCCAGCGGCCACATCATCATCGCCTGGCTGCGCATGTTCGGCTTCCACGTCTTCCGCAACACTTACAAACCGCTCCTGGCCGAAACCATTGTCGAGTTTTGGAACCGCTACTATTACTACTTCAAAGAGCTGCTCGTGAATTTCTTCTTCTACCCGACTTTCACGCGTCACTTCAAAACCTCTCCGCGCCTTCGTATCTTTGCCGCCGTCTTCATGGCTGCCTTTGTCGGCAACATCTATTACCACTGGCTCCGGTTGGATGGGGCGCTCGTGACCGGCGATTTCTCCGCCATGGGGGCCGCGCTCCAGTCGCGCGTCTTCTATTGTCTCCTCCTCGCGCTCGGCATCTACGTTTCGATGCAACGCGAACAGCGTCGGGTCCGAACCACACGCGCAATTCCCCAGCGCGCCCTCGCCATTTTCGGCGTCTGGTCGTTCTTCAGCATCATCCACATCTGGGCCGAGAAGGATCCCGCCCCATTCCTGGCACGCGCGCACTTCTTTCTCGGGCTCTTTGGTCTGCGCTGAGAAGAATTATCTAGCCACGGATGAGCACGGATTTTGACGGCTGGGGAAATGCATTTCTGAATCCGTGTCTATCCGTGGCCAAATAATTCCCTTCATAATCCCGAAGACTCATGCTCCTGGAACTACAGGTTGGAAATCTGGTCGAGCCGTTCAGCGGTCGCCGCTGGGATCGCTCGGAGATCCAGCGTCAGGTCGCACGCCGCGTCGCTCGCTTTCTGGCTCACGATCTTGCTCCCGGGGACCGCGTCTTCCTTCCCTTCGGCAATCGACTCGAATTCTTCGCTGAACTGCTCGCCATCTGGCAGCTGGGCGGGTGCGCTATTCCAGTGGATGCGCGGTTAACACCATTTGAAGTCGAAAACCTCTCCCGCACCGCGCAGCCGCGCCTCGCCATTGTAGACGAAGGGACTCCCGCCGACCTCGCGGCCTCGCTTACCGGCGCCGGCATGAGAGTTCTCCCCACAACCGAAACTGGCAGCGAGGAAGCGTCGGCCAATCTTATCCATCTGGATAATGACGCCCTGATTCTCTTTACCTCCGGTTCGACCGGCGATCCCAAGGGCGTCGTTCACACTCATCGCTCCCTGCGAGCACGTTGGATCGGATTGCGCGATCATCTGCCCTCCGCCGCCTTCGCCCGCTCGCTTTGCATGCTGCCGACCCATTTCGGCCACGGTC
>JACCXA010000258.1 GCA_013697365.1 Chthoniobacterales bacterium | reverse complement strand
CCTCGGTGAGTTCCTGATGCGGCTCCAAGGGCATGCGGCCGTGACGCCAAAGGTGGAAGCCGAATGCGCCCACCCCTCCCAGCACCGACATAATTGCCGCCATCAGCACCCAGATCGCGATGGCCATGCTCTGCCCCGTTTTCGAGTCGCGGCCAACGTAACAAACAGTGCACGCCACGACCTGACCCACTTGCGTGGTGAGCAGGAGCCCAAGAGTCGCGAGAAATTTCATCCTCATGTGATCAGCCTCAGCCGCTTCATTTTCCGATAGAACCAAACGCCGTAGGTCACGAGACCGATCGCGGCGAGGAAGGAACAGATCGCGCCCAGGAGGTACATGGGAGCGCCCACGACCTGGTTCAACCACACCGCCCACACTCCGCAGCCAAGCGCGAGAAGCGTGGAGAATGTGATGAAGACGATGTGGAAACCTTTGAGCGACATTTAACGCAAGATCGGATCGTACCAGTGGAAATAAGTGAGCCAGAAAAGCGCGGCCACGAAAAAAACTGTGAAGATGAGGACTCGATAGATGAGCTGCCGTTCAGCATTCAGGTGCATGAAAATGGCTGCGACCAGGCCGGCTTTGAGCGTGGCCACCACCATGCCCACCGTCATGTTCGCCTTCATGCTGCCGAAATCTACGTAGGACAAGAAGACAGTCAGGCCGGTGAAAAGGAGCAGGAGGGCACCCACCATCAAATACTTCTTCACATGTTTCGAGACATCGTGCACGTGATCGTCGACCGCCGCGCCGGAGCCGTGGAGAGGCGGGTGCGCGTGCTCCGCTAGCACGCCGCCGTCTGCCGGGATCGGCGCACCGTGACTCGGTGCGGCTGGCTGAGTTTCGTTCATGATTTAAAGGAGGTAGAAGAGGGGAAACACGAAGATCCAAACTAGATCGACAAAGTGCCAGAACAAGCCTGCGACCTCCACCCGGTTCGCGAGATGTTCCGGGTTGCGTTTGTAGAGATTGGCTCCGACCGGCAGCCAGAAATAAATGAAGATAAGGACGCCGCCGAGCACGTGCAGCCCGTGCAGGCCGGTGATCGTGAAATAGGTCGCAAAAAACGTGCTGTGACTGGGGACAAACATCGTTGCACGTTCCACGTCCTCCTTAGCCACGTGCGCAATCTTATCGGTCTTCGGCAACGGCCAAAAGTGCGGGCGATCGCTGGCCGGGTCTGTGGGAGCGGCGTTTACCTGATCGAGCTGGATTTCATACTCGTGCACGTTTTGGTCGTGCAGCGCCTCCTCGTTGTGCAGATGCCCCGTGATCTCGCGGCGCATCTCGAGGCCTTTTTCGCGCAGATGATGATTGCCCAGGTAGGGCTCGTATTTTTCGAGTCGATCTTCGCGGATGTAGGCGCCGAAGTGATGGAACTTATCCGGCCACTCGAAGTAGAGCTTTACGAAAAGGAAGATGATCCCGCAGACAATCGTGATCCCCATGTAGAACTTGTAGCGCGCGAACTGGCGCATCTTCAGCGCGGCCCAGGCGAGCACAACGGTGACGGACGACGCGATCAGGATCGCCGTGTTCATCGTTCCCACAGGCACATTGAGCAGACCGTGCGGCCAATATCCGGGAGGAGCGTCGAGGCGAAGGAAGATGTAGGCGGAAAAGAGACCGCCGAAGAGCATGATCTCGGAGGCAAGGAACAGCCAGATGCCGATCTTTGCGTTCCAAAGACCGGTGTCCGGCCGCGCGCTCGTCGTGTAAGGAATATCCATGAGCGATTGGCTGCGGCTTAGTGAACGGCAGCCGCCGCGGCGTCATAGGCGCGCCGATCACTGTCACGGATTGGCTCGTTCTGCATTGTGAAATCACGGTCGCGCCCCGGCAGGCTATACTCGTAGGGCCCGCGGTAAGCCACTGGCGTGACGGCGAAATTCCCGTGTGGCGGCGGAGACGGGGCCGCCCACTCGAGGGTGGTCGCTTCCCATGGATTATCGTCCGTCTTTTCTCCGCGTTTGATGCTCCAAAAGAAATTGATGATAAAGGGAATTTGGGCCAGCCCCATGACCCACGCCGCGATGGAGATCGGGACGTTCCACTCGAACCCGCTTAGGCCCCAGACCTTTTCGTTGGCCAGATTCCAGCCCTGCCCTCCATCATACCAGCGGCGATGCATGCTCAGCATCCCCTGGAGGAACATCGGCAGGAAAATGACATTCATGCAGATGAGCGAGGGCCAGAAATGCACCTTGCCCCAAAACTCGTTCATGCGCCGGCCGGTCGCTTTCGGGAACCAATAATAGATGCCCGCGAAGAGTGCGAAGATCGTCCCGGGTGCCACGATGTAGTGGAAATGCGCGATCACATAATAAGTGTCGTGCAGGTAGAGATCCGCCGAGTTGAAAGCGAGCGGAATGCCCGTCAATCCCCCGATGCCGAACATTGGCAGGAAAGCCGTCGCGTAGAGCATCGGGGTGTTGAAACGGATCGATCCTCCCCAGAGCGAGATGAAAAAGGCACTCAGGATGATGACCGACGGAATGGAAATGATCAGCGTGGTGGTTTGGAAGAAAGCGCTCACCACCGTGCCCATGCCGGTGAGCCACATGTGATGCGCCCAGACGATGAAGGAAAGAAAGCCCAGCACGAGGCCTGCAAACACGAGCGACTTGTAGCCCCAGAGCGGCTTGCGCGTGTTGTTCGCAATGATCTCCGCCACGATGCCCATGCCCGGCAGAATCAGCACATAAACTTCCGGGTGCCCGAGGAACCAGAACAGATGCTGCCAAAGAATCGGGCTGCCGCCGCCACTGATCGCCACCTGCGCGCCGTTCACGACCAGGCCGCTCGGCATAAAGAAGCTCGTCGACGCGAGGCGATCCATCAGTTGCATGACCACCGCAGCCTCGAGCGGCGGAAACGCCAGGAGCAAGAGGAACGCAGTGATCAATTGCGTCCAGACGAAGAACGGCAGGCGCATCCACGTCATTCCTTTGGCGCGCAACTGAATGATGGTGGCGATGAAATTGACCGCGCCAAGAAGCGACGACGTGATCAGGAGAATGAAGCCGACGAGCCAGAGCGTCTGGCCGTTGAAAAACCAGTGGTAGGCCGGGCCTTTATCG
>JACCXA010000240.1 GCA_013697365.1 Chthoniobacterales bacterium | reverse complement strand
GAGATTCACATCGAGCATCTTTAGCTGACGCTGAGTGTGGCGAGCCCCTCTTTGGCACGCGCGACTTCATGCGGTGCAAGTCCGGTGTTTCGCTCGATCGAAATCTTTGTCTCGTTCCCACAAGCCTGCACCGCCACTTCCAGGATCTGGTTCTCGTTGTATTCGTAGACCAGCTCCACAGGAGAGCCTTTCGGCAGGAAAGGCGGTAACTCGACGTCGCAGGTTCCAAGGGAAACGCATTCACCCGGTAATGAACTTTCACCCTCGACGATGCGCACGACCGCACGGGGCATGTTCGCGTTTGCCGTTCCGAAATAATTTTTCGCCGTCGCCGGAATGGCGCTCATCTTGTTGATCATGGGGAAGACATACTCCTCCAGTTCGCGGTCATCCCACAGGACGACTCCGAGCGTGTGCGAGGTAATGTTCGTCACCTGCATCAGGGCGCCTTCCCGCGAGGAAAATTGCTGCCGCGTGTCTTCCGGAAGAGTCTTGGCTCCCGATTTTTCCTCCTCTTGTAACATCAGGAGAATGGCCTGAATCGTCGCGCCGACAGCGACCGCTTCGTCCGGATTAACGTCCGTCGCGAGCGGCACGGGCGAAAGTTGCGCGATCATCTCCCGCACCATCGGCATGCGCGTCATGCCACCGACGAGCAGAACCTTGTTCAACTCGGACCACTTTAATTTCGCTTCCTGCATGACCATTTCGCAGATCGTCTTGCACTTCTCGATCAGGTGTCGCGTGCGCTTCTCAAAATCCTCGCGCGTCAGCTCCACTTTCACACTCTTGCCGTTGTAACTGTGGACGAGCGCGGTCCGCGGCCGGCTGGAAAGCTGGAGCTTGGCGGCCAAGGCGCGGCTTTGCAGATCCTGGTAACTCTGCAGATCGAGCAGGGGATTCTCACCGTGAGCGCGATCGAATTCCTCCGCAACAAAGTTCACGATGACATCGTCCCAATCCTTCCCGCCCAGCCGATGATCGCCATTGGTCGCGAGCATCGTGATCTTGTGGCCCTCGATTCGCATGATCGTGACGTCGAATGTTCCGCCGCCCAGATCGAACACGAAGACGGTCTGGTCCTGGTCGAGTTTATCCAAGCCATACGCGACGGCTGCGGCGGTCGGTTCGTTGATGATTTGCAGGACATTCAGGCCCGCCAGTTGCCCCGCCGTAATGGTGGCGGTCCGCTCCGCATCGTTGAAATAAGCCGGCACGGTGATAACAGCGTCCGTCACCGGACATCGCAGGAACTTCTCTGCGTCAGTCTTTAGCTTCCTCAGAATGAGAGCGGAGAGTTCTTCGGCGGAATAGACTTTGTCTTCAAAGGCGCGCTGAAATTGTTCTTTCGGTTTGCCCATCTCGCGCTTCACGAAATCGACAATCCGTTCCGGCTCCGCGACCGAGTTGGTTTTGGCAAGCGTCCCGACGATAGCGTTGCTCCCATCAAACAGAATCACGGACGGGGTGATGCGTTCGTTTTCGGAATTGGGGATGATCTGAGGCTTGCCGTAACTGTCGATGTGCGCCACCGCCGAGAAGGTGGTGCCAAGATCGATACCGATCGCTTTTCTTTGGGACATGGGAGTGAGAGAGGAGAGAAGTGCTGCTCACGTGATGCCGCATCACGTCCTCTTTCCAGTTGCAGCTTCCATGCCGGAAGCGCGGAGGATTTGGACGGCTTTGCGAATGCGGCAGGAGGTCGTTCTTCATTCGAGGCGCCGCTCGAACGCCGTGGAACGCGCCTAGCTGAACCGCTTCGCGACCACTTCTTCCGGGCGCAGGACCTGATCGCGCCAGATGAAGCCACGCTTAATTCGCAGCACGATCCGGCCGTCGTCTTCCGCGAAATTAGCAGGTTCGTAACTCACCACCTTGTGGAACGCGCGATCGACCACCTCTTTTGACTCGATCTCGGTCACTTCCATTCGGTGCAAGATCTCCATCAAGGAATGGATGGAGTTTTGCAGATTTGAACTCCATTGCGAAACTTTACTCTGCTCCATTCCCGCGGAGGCGGATTCCATTTGCGCGGCCACGCTGCTCAAATCATCGAACAAGACGACCAAATCCCGAATGAAAGGCTTCTGCAGCGATTCACGCAGGAAATTATCCCGGTAACTTTTCAGCTCCTGGTGGAGTGAATTAAAGAGCCGTTGATTCAGACTCTCGGCATCCCGCAACGCCAGCAGATGATCGTCCACACGCTGCAATTTGCCCGCGAAGTCTTGGTCGTCCTTCGGAAGCGCGTTCGTCAGATTCTTTAAGCCTTGCGACATCGCTGTTTCGAAGCCGGCAATCCGCTCCCCTAAATTTGCGACTTCTTTGGCGAGTCGATCGGGCGCAGCGCGATCCATTCCGGCGTGGCCGATGGCGGGAGACGGAGTTGTCTTTTGTGCCTCCGCCACCAACTGCTGCATGGTGGAAGCAAATTCTGCCTCGAGTTTGATCTCTGTTGGGGCCGGCATCGTCGTCAGGGTCTCCGTTTGTAAAAATTTCGAATGGCATCAACCAGGCCCGGGACATCATGCCGCCGTGCTTCCACATCGACGTTCAATCCGAAATCGCGGGCGGTCTGGCTGGTGATCGGACCGATGCTGGCCACCAGCAGCCCCTCCGGCCAGGGCAGTCCGAGCGCTAGAAAGTTCTCCACGGTCGATGAACTCGTGAACGTGATCATGTCGGCTCCCTCCGCGAGCAAGCGGCTGCGCGCGCCGTTATCGTCGCGTGTTTCGGGCACAGTTCGGTAGGCGAGACCTTCATCCACAATTCCCCCCATGGCAGAGAGCTCTTTCGGTAGCACGTCGCGGGCCTTTTCTGCACGGGCGAGAAGAATCCGCACGTTTTCCACGCCGCCCTGTTTCTTGAACTCGGACACGAGCGCCTCGGCGACGAATTTATCCGGCTGCAAATCGACGTGCAGCCGGAAATCTTTCACGCGCTGCGCAGTGGCAGGGCCAATCACTGCGATCTTCGCACCACCAATTTCACGCGCGTCGTTGTAGAGTTTGTAAAAGAGATCGAAGAACGCGTTCACGCCATTCGGACTCGTGAAGACGATCCAGTCGTAGACATGCGCATCCTGCACCAGCTCGGCGAAGGCGCGGAGGTCCGTCGGCGGCTCAATCCGGATCGTCGGCAACTCGATCACGTCCGCGCCCAAGATCTGCAGCTGCTCGGTTAACACCCCCGCCTGGGTGCGCGAGCGCGTAACAACGATCCTCTTGCCGGCCAACGGACGACCTTCGAACCAATTCAGCTCCCCACGCAGCTTCACCACCTCGCCGAAGATCGCCACCGCCGGTGCTGAAAAATCACGCTCCACGACGCGCTGTGCAATATTTTGCAAGTCACCGACCAGCGTTTGTTGTCGGCCCGTCGTCGCCCAGCGAACCAGCGCCACGGGCAGGTCCGGGCGCATCCCATTCGCCAGCATTTCCTGGCTGATCGCGGCAATCCGTTCCACGCCCATCAACATCACCTGAGTGCCCCCCAGTTTTGCCAGCGCGCTGAAGTCGATCGAGCTTTCCGACTTGGCCGGATCCTCATGACCGGTAAAGAACGTGACGTGGGAATTGCTCCCGCGATGAGTCACGGGGATACCCGCATAGGCGGGCCCCGCAATCGCCGATGTGATCCCGGGAACGATCTCGAAGAGCAGACCCGCTCTCGCTAAAGCCTGCGCTTCCTCCCCTCCCCTCCCGAAGAGGAAAGGATCGCCGCCTTTTAGCCTAACGACTTGTTTTCCCTCTCCCGTTTTCTGGACAAGGAGGGCGTCGATCTCTTCCTGTGTGAGCGTGTGCGCTCCCGCTTTCTTTCCGGCGAAAATCCTCGCAGCGGCCTCCGGAGCCCAATTCAGCATCTCGGGATTGCATAGGTAATCGTAGACGATCACCTCCGCCTTCTGAATGCACTCCTTCGCACGCAGTGTCACCAGGCCGAGATCCCCCGGACCCGCACCGACGAGGTAGCACCGCCCGCTATTTTTTTTCTCTGCCATAAAGTTGTCTCCACAGATTCTGAGCCAGATCCAGCGGCGAACCGGCCGGGCTGTCGAGCGAGCCACGTTTCGGTTCGACATGATCTTCATCGAAGATATGTGCGCGCAGCGTCATCACATCTGCAGTGATGGTGGCCAGCGTTCCCACCGGCGTATCACAGTCGCCCTCCAGCAGGCGCAGAAATTCGCGTTCAGCGGCCAGACAAGACAGCGTTTCAGCGTGACTGATGCGCTCCACGAGGGCCGCTGCTCGCCGGTCATCGCTTCGGACCTGGATTGCGACAATGCCTTGTCCCCCGGCGGGCAGAAACGATTCCTGATTGAGAATTTCCGCATGGAAGTCCCGGCTCCCGAAACGGATTCCGCGCGACCAGAGCGTGTAGCCGAGGCGCTCGATTCCAGCCCGGGCGAGAATGATCGCTTCCCACGGGTTCTCCTCCAGTTTCCGCAGTCGTGTCGGCACATTACCGCGCAAATCGAAGGTCCCTAAGTCCGACCGATTCCATCGTAGCTGATACAGGCGGCGAATACTGCCTGTCCCAACGACTGCGCCCTGGGGAAGAGCAGCGAGACCGCCCGGCCCCTTGCTTATCAAAACGTCCTCGACAGGAGCCCGCGGCAAGACCGCCACGATTCGGAGTCGGTCATCCATGTCGCTCGGCAAATCTTTCGCGCTATGGACGGCGGCATCAATTTCACGATCGAGCAGGGCACGCTCGATCTCGTGCGTGAACAGCCCCTTTCTCCCGTCGCGCCGGGTTTTACCTTGCTCTTCTCTCGACGCTGCAAGTCGCAAAATTGCGTCACCCTTCTCGTCCCCGCGGGTCGTGATGACCTGAATTGCGATTTCCAATTCCGGTTCAACCACGCGCAACGCCTGTTCCACCATGGCCGTCTGTGCGCGAGCTAGTTCGCTCCCACGCGTGCCCAGCACGAGGCGCTGCCTCACGACTCAGAAGTACGCAACGGAGCTTCGGTGAGAGGGGGATGCGCGGCATCGCCGCTCCGGCGTGGCGCGGTTGTGGCACGCCGCAGCCACGCCCCAAAATCCGCGACATGTTCCGCAATGATCTGCTCGCCGATCGCCACCTGTTGCCGGCGGAGAGCGAGCGATTGCTCGGCAATGGATTGCAGGGAGTCGATGTCGTAAAGGAAGACGCCTTCCATTTCATTCACGTCCGGCGCGACATCACGCGGCACAGCGATGTCGATGATGAAGAGCGGCCGATCCCAGCGTTCGCTTAGAATCGGCGCCAGCGCCTCGCGGGTCAGGAGCGGCTCGTCCGCGGCGGTGGATGAAATGAGGATATCAATCTCGCGGCATTGCTCCTCCCAGCCGGCGAAAGGAACAGCCCGTCCTCCCACCAATGCCGCCAGGCTTTCAGCGCGCACGCCGGAGCGGTTGGAAACGCGAAGATCGGTCACCCCCCTCGAGACGAGAGCGCGAGCGGTGCGTTCGCTGGTCTCACCCGCGCCCAGGACGAGCACTTTCCGGCGGCTCAGTTCGCCAAAAATTTTCCCGGCCAGCTCCACCGCGACCGACCCAACCGAAACCGCACCCCGTGTGATATCCGTGTGAGTTCGGACCTGTTTTGCGACGCGGAAGGCACGTTGAAAGAGGCGATGGAGGCATGGCCCCGCATTCCCATTGGTGCGCGCGGTTTCGTAAGCTTGTTTGCTTTGCCCGAGCACCTCCGTCTCGCCGACCACCATGGAATCAAGACCAGAGGCGACGCGGAAGAGATGCCGCAGGCATTCGTCACCCTCGTAGCGATAGAAGGCGGTTAAATCATTCGGCGGAGCCGCCGCATCCTTCGTCGTCAGATAGTGCGCAAACCGATCGTTCTCAATCGCGCGGTCTGCGACTCCGTAGACCTCGACCCGATTGCAGGTTGAGAGGAGGAGCGCTTCGGCGCAACCGGTCTCTTCGCACAGGGCCTCGTCGCTTTTTCGCGCATAACGTTCGCGCGTCTCGACGTTCGCGGTGTGATGGCTGAGGCCAACGCAGAAAAGCTTCATCCGATCACGCGGGCCTCTCCGATACGAACGTGATCGCCCAAAGGACCGAGACCGCCGCACTGAAAGCCACCACGCAAAGCACCGCCACGTGTCGGGGCGTGAGCCGGAAGAGATGACGCCCTTGCAAGAGCGCGCCATAGAAAAGCCAGACCGCGATCGCACAGGCAATTTTTAATCGCGGCAGAGGCTGGCCCGTGAAAAAGCCGCTGATGAGCCCGGCGGTATAAAGGCCAAACCCGAGCCACAGCAGCCGGGTGATGGCCGCAAACAAATCGGTCAAGGGCGGCAAATGATGAAAAACGGAGTGGAGCTGATGTGTCTTCAGTTGCCGTTCCTGCAGCAAATACATAAGCCCAGCCACGCAGGCCAAAGCGAAAGCGCCATAAGCGACGATCGACATCGAAGCATGAAACTCGAGCCATGGATTTACGGCGATTTTCGCCACGCTGGGGCGGTCGATGGGCGCGAGCAGCGCAAAGGTTTGTATCAAAAGAACCAGCGGAGCCGTGAAGGCTCCCATCAATGACAGACGGTAGGTCGGCCCAATCACCATGTAGATCAACGCCACCGACCAGGCCATGAAAATGAAGACCTCAAAAAGGTTCGTTAGCGGGCAACGGCCCAGCGCATTTCCGCGCAGCCAGAGAAACGCGGTTTGCAGCGCAAACCCGCCGGCGATAGCAAGAAAATTAGAGCGCCCCGGCCGAAAAACGTCGCCGCGGATCAGCAAAACCGTCCGAACAACGGCCAGCAAAAAGCAAAGCGCAGAGGCGACAAGGAAGAGTCGATCCATCGAGCCGCCACCTTAAAAGCACGGCTCAACCTTGGCAAACTTACCCGTCCGACTCCCCTCAGCGGGGAAAGTTTTCCTTCTCTGCCCGCTCAGTTGATCGTCACCATGGTCCCGATCGGAACCTCCGAAAACATCTTCTGCGCAACATCAGCCGGTAAACGGATGCAACCATGCGAGGCCGGATAATTCGGCACCGCGCCGGCATGCAGCCCGAAGTCCGCGCAGTTCAGGCGCAGAAAAAATGGCATTGCGACGTGATAGAGAGAGGAGCGATGGTTCCGTTTCTTGTGGGTAACGACAAACTCTCCGGCGGGCGTGTCGAAGCCTTTCCGCCCGGTCGAGATCGGCGTCTTCAGAATCGAAACGCCATCCTTAATAATGGACGCCCGCTGAGTCGTGAGAGAGATTTCCACGCGGAGTTGATCCGGATCGGGCCCCCGTCCGAGAAGCATTTGGACCAGCTTCGCCTGTCCGGTTTTCGCAGCGAAGTAGATGGCCAGCATCTTGTGGCGGAGCGTCTGGCAATTCTTGTCAGCACCGGCAGCAAGCAAGGCACGGACGTAGTCGTTTTTGCCTAAACCGGCCGCCACCATCAGGACGGTCACACCCTCGTCCGAGCGAACGTACTCGCGTAGGTGTTCTTTCGTGAGCAGCGAAACGAATGATTTCTCAGTGGGTTTGGGTAGGACGGTGTTCGGATCAGCGCCTGCGGAAAGGAGTTCATCAAAAACCAGGCGGTCATCCGTGGCAATCGCGTACGCCAGCAAAGGTGTGGTCCCGCCTTCCACTGCGGGCGGCGCCGGATGCCGGCTGAGCAACAGGCGGGTCAGCTCTTTGTTCTCGGCGGCCAGCGCAGCTTGCAAAGCCGTAGTGGTCTGGGGCGTCCATTCCAGATCGGACGGTGCGCGGAAGAAAATGGGCGTCATAACTCTGGTGTCCCCAGTTTCGCAAGCCATTGCGATCAAATCACGGCCGTCGGCGGTCGGGCTGCCCGCATTCGGCAGCAGTGGAAGTAGAATCTCCACCACCTCCGGTTTCACCGCCGCGACCGCGTGATGCAGCGCCGACAATCCCAGCGCATCTCGAGAATCTACCTTTGCTGACCGGGCCAGGAGTTTCCGCAGTAGATCCAGATCGCCGCGTTGCGCTACCGCGATCAACGGTGTGGTGCCCTTTACATCTGCCAGATCCACGTCCGCGCCGGCCGCAAGCAAGCGATCGACTTGCACGCTGTCGCCCTCTTCCGTTGCGTTCAGCAGCGGGGTCCGACCATCAACGTCACGGGCATTGGGATCGAAGCGCTCAATCGGAGTAATAGCCTGCTGCGCCGGTTCGTCGTTCGGGACCACGCCTAACTGAAGCCGACGATCCGGCGTCGGCGCTGTCCAATGCGTCCAAAGGAGAGCGCCTCCTGCCAACATGACAGCGAAAATCAGTCCCCGATTCACTTCATACATGGCACGCCAGGATTCTGTTCTAATCATACGAAAATCGTCAAGACATCGCCTCTCGTCAGGCTGTCTCGCAGCTCCTGATTAGCAATTTTGTAGCCGCGCGCGGCCCGCCGTTGACCTTTAAAAGCTACGCGCTAGCGTCCCCGCGATGCCTGCCGCCACGGTCGCAAAATTGCGCGATTCCATCCGGGATGTGCCGGATTTTCCCAAAGCCGGCATCGTCTTCAAAGACATTACGCCGGTGCTCTGTGATGGGGCGCTTTTCCGGGACGCGATCGATCTTTTCCTGGAGCGCTGCCGCACCCTTGCGATCGACAAGGTCGTCTGCATCGACGCGCGCGGGTTTCTCTTCGGGTCGGCGGTGGCTTACGAGCTGGGTCTCGGTCTGATCCCGATCCGCAAGAAAGGAAAGTTGCCGTACAAAACGGAACGAGCCGCCTACACCCTGGAATACGGCGAAGCGGAAATGGAGATGCACATCGATAGCGTGCAGCCGGGCGAGCGCATCGTTCTGATCGATGATCTTCTCGCGACGGGCGGGACCTCGGCGTCAGCAGTCACGTTGATCGAGAAGGTCGGTGGCATTCTGGTCGAAGCGCAGTTCCTGATCGAGCTCGAGTTCCTGCATGGGCGCAAAAAGCTGGAGCCCGCGCCAGTCGTCTCTTTTTTGAAGTACTAAACAGAAGGAGACGCCCGCAAAGGCTGCCTTCGCCCAAGGATTGTCATTCCTGAGCGGAATGAAGCGAAGCGGAATGCAGTGGAAAGATTTCGTGCGTTAGATTCGTGAGATCCCTCGACCCGAAGCTTTCGGCGATTCGGGATGACAGCGCTATTAATTCTCGACCTAACTCGCGTGGCACGTGCATTCACCACCGCAGCCGCCGGCTTCCGCGACCACGACTTCCATGGCGATCTCCTGCAGCTGAAGTTGCTCGTGAATGAGGCCCAGCAGCTCGAGGGCTTGTTCGTCCGGCATCGCGGCGCAATGCAGCTCGATGCGCGCCTTCTTGCCCGCGAGCTCTGGATGGGCTGCCACCATCTCGCCATCGAGCAGGAAGGAGACGTAGGCGTTAAACTTTTCCTGCAGCTCATGCAGGCGCAGGTCCGCGCCGTCCCAGGGGCGCTCCTCTTTCATTACGAGCAAGACTTCGTCGCTTTTCTGGTCGTGAGCGAAGAGGTCGATCACGGCCGGATTCGCGAGGCCGACACCGGGCGTCTGAGGATCGTAATTCGATGCCGAGGCGCTCATGAAAGCAGAACTTCGGACGTCCGACGCGCAACGTCCACTCTTTCAAACGTTCCGATGAAACGACGGTGGACGTTACACATCGCGCGTCCGACATTTCCCACATGCTGAAATCCGGATGCACGCTCGCGCTCTTGTTTCTCCTTGGCATCGGCGCCGTCTCCGCGCAGTTCTCGCCCGCCCTCCTGCAAAACAACAGCTACTGGGCCGACGGGAAAGCGGAGTTCAGTATCTACGGAGCTGAGATCGTTCGCTACGGCATTCCGCGGTCCTGCGAGGTCCTGCACATCCTCGTGCGCGAACCTTTCGATTCCAAGCAACTGGTGAAGCCGGAAGGTCCGATGCGGGCAGACACGATCGCGGTCCTGAAGATGAACCAGATCTTGAACGTGCCGACCGGACTCTACGTTTATCAACAGATGCATTCGAACTTCTGGCGGGTGGATAACGCCCGGCTGCTCAAATTCTCCCTCACGAGTAACGACAGCTGCGGTAATACCTATAAGGAGGGGCGCCGCGCGGGCGAGCAATTCGTCTACGAATATCGGACCTACTGGGATGGCATGGCCGGCGGACAGGAGGACGTGCCCGTCCCGGCGAACGCATACTTCTATGATGAACTGCCCTGGCTGGTGCGGACCCTGGATTTCTCGAAGCCCGGTGCTGAGTTTGAGATTCAGCTCACCGGCTCAGTCATCAATTCCAAAAAGGACACGATCGAATTCAAACCAGCCAGAGTTTCGTTCAAGGCAACGGAGCGCACCATCGAAGTGATCGTCAAGCACGCCGCTGGATCTGACCTTTTCACGCTGGATCGCGACGGTCCCCATCTTCTCCGTGAATGGAAAGCAGCCGACGGCAGCCGGTTAAAGATGAAGCGCAATTTGAAGGTGGACTATTGGAACTACAACAAGCCGGGCGATCGCGAGCGGGCGTTGAATAACCCGATGCTGCGTCTGCCGGATTAAGTCGATCCTTTGGCCTCTCTTGCACGGAAACCCAAGAAGCGATTGAAGCTTTCCGGTCCCGACATTACTAGGTGGCGTGTCGAAGGCGAAGAAAGCCAAACTCACCCTCCTCGGCCGGAGCGAAGCTCGCCTGCCGTTGTCGCCGGGCGAAGCCAGACTCGAGACCTTTCCTTCTCCGGCGAAGCGGCCCTACACGATCAGGTTCGAGACTGCGGACTTCACCTCTCTCTGTCCGGTTACCGGCCAGATGGATTTCGCGCAGATCGTGATCGAATACGTGCCGGGCGCGCTTTGCGTCGAAAGTAAATCGCTCAAGTTTTATCTGGCGTCATTCCGGAATGAGCGCGCTTTTAACGAAGCGGTCACCAATCGCATCCTTGATGACTTCGTGGCCGCTTGTGCGCCACGGAGCGCTGTGGTCACAGCGGAGTTCTCGGCGCGCGGCGGAATCGCGCTGACCGTTCGCGCCGAGTTTCGGGAAGGGCAATGATCGCAGCGGCGACATCCTTGTCGCCGGGAGAAAATGGCGACCGGCGTGTCGCTCCTCCGACTTTCGCGGAGGCTTTACGCTTTTGGACTTGGCTGGGCTTCATCAGCTTCGGCGGCCCGGCGGGGCAGATTGCGATCATGCAGACGGAGCTGGTGGAAAAGCGCCGCTGGATTGGCCGGGAGCGTTTTCAGCACGCATTGAATTTTTGCATGCTGCTGCCGGGACCGGAAGCGCAGCAGCTTGCCATCTACATCGGCTGGCTCTTGCACCGAACAGCCGGCGGCATTTTCGCTGGCGCGCTTTTTGTTCTGCCCTCGATCTTCATTCTCTGGGGCCTGAGCGCGATCTACGCGGCCTACGGCAGCGTTCCATGGATCGCCGCGATCTTCTACGGACTGAAGCCGGCAATAATGGCGATCGTGGCGGTGGCAGTGATCCGGATTGGTCGCAAGGCGTTGCAGAATTCCGTCATGTGGGGCATCGCCGCTCTCGCTTTTGCCGGCATTTTTTTCTTCCACATTCCCTTTCCGATCATCGTCCTCGGAGCGCTGCTTCTCGGTTTCGTGGGCGGCATGTTCTGGAATGAGCGATTCGCTCCGGTTTCGGCCCCTGAAATACACCAAAATTCGAGCGCGCTTGAGCACTCTTCGGTTCCGGAGCAAGCACGTCCCACATGGCATCGATCCCTGCGGGTTGCGATTCTCGGTCTTGCCATCTGGTGGATGCCGGTTCTGCTGGTAGGCCTCTGGCTGGGGTGGACTTCGGTGCCTTTCCAGGAGGGCCTTTTCTTTAGCAAGGCGGCGGTCGTTACCTTTGGCGGCGCGTATGCCGTCCTCCCTTACGTCGCGCAGCAAGCGGTCGAAACCTACGGCTGGCTTCAGCCGGGCCAGATGATGGATGGCCTTGGCTTGGCCGAGACCACGCCGGGGCCGCTCATCATGGTTCTGCAGTTCGTTGGCTTCATGGGCGGCTACAATCAACCGGGCGCGCAGCCGCCGTTGCTGGCTGCGACACTTGGCGCGCTCATCACCACGTGGGTCACATTCGTCCCCTGCTTTCTTTGGATTTTTCTCGGCGCGCCGCACGTCGAGCAGCTCCGGGACAATCGCAATTTGACGGCCGCGCTTTCCGCAGTCACTGCCGCAGTCGTAGGAGTTATCTTGAACCTCGCGATTTGGTTCGGTTGGCATGTGCTTATCACTCCGAGCGCTTCTCTCGATTGGTTCGCGCTCGGCCTGGGCCTCCTCGCGTTCGTCGGCTTGCTCTGGGGAAAGTGGAACGTTGTTCCGGTCGTGCTCGGAAGCGGCCTGGCCGGTCTGGCCTATCGCTCACTACTTTGAACGCAGCGGGGCATGGCCCCGCCTTATTGTCATCCCGAGCGAAGTCGAGCGATCTCACGGACGTTTCGGGCTTCGGCGAGATCGGCCAGATTGACTTGAATCTTTTTGATTTTACCTTTGCGAGCCGAGCGCGCCTCGCGTTCCACACGCTGTGAAACACGTTCTTTTCGTCTGCACGGGAAACATCTGCCGAAGCCCGATGGCGGAAGGTCTTTTCCGTCAACTCCTGGGAAAACGGAAGGGTATCACAGTCGGCTCTGCCGGTGTGCATTCGGTTCGTGGGCAGCCTCCGAGCATGTATGGCGTGCAGGTCTTACAGGGGGAAGGCGTCGACATCAGTGGAATTCGCAGTCAACCCCTTACGGCGACCCTGGTCGATCGGGCCACGCATATTTTCGCGATGACGGGCGCGCATCTCGAGTCGATCCAGATGCTCTTCCCGCAGGGCAGCGAGAAGGCGTTTCTGCTCCGCGAATTTGAAGAGCCCGGCACTACTGTCTGGCGCGATGTGCCAGACCCCATCGGCTGTGGCCGCGAAGTTTATTTGCTCTGCGCCGAGACAATTAAAAACGCTTTACCGAGCGTGCTGGCGTTCATAGAACAGAGCGAACTGGCCCCTTCGGCGGCTTCACGCAGCAGCGGAACTTCCTCTTACCTTATGGCTGACTTGTCTTCTCAACGAGTGAGCGGTTCCAGCACCGCGAACACTTCCGCGTCAGGCGGAGGTCCCTTACGAAGAGTCGATCCGGAGATTTCCGACGCGATCGAAGCCGAGGAAAAACGGCAGCGGGAAAACATCGAGCTCATTGCGTCGGAAAATTTCACGAGCCGTGCGGTCATGGAAGCGCAGGGCAGCTGCCTGACAAACAAATATGCCGAGGGCTATCCGGGGAAGCGCTGGTATGGCGGCTGCGAAAATGTTGACGTGGTGGAACAGCTCGCGATCGATCGCGCAAAGCGGCTTTTCGGGGCGGAACACGTCAACGTGCAGGCGCACAGCGGCGCCCAGGCGAACATGGCGGTTTACTTCGCCGCGATTAAACCCGGCGATCGCATCCTGACGATGAACCTGGCCCATGGCGGCCATCTCACCCACGGGCATCCGGCGAATTTCTCGGGAAAGTTTTACCAGGTCACGCATTACGGCGTGGACGAAAAGACCGAGCAGATCGATTACGAAGCGCTCGCGAAACAAGCGCTCGAAGTAAAGCCCGCCATGATCACAGCCGGTGCTTCGGCTTATCCGCGGATTCTCGATTACCCGCGCCTGCGCGAGATCGCGGACTCCTGCGGCGCGCTTCTCTTCATCGATATGGCGCACGTCGCCGGGCTGGTCGCGGGCGGCCAACATCCAAGCCCCGTTCCGCACGCACAGTTTGTCACAACCACGACGCACAAGAGCCTGCGCGGTCCTCGGGGCGGCATCGTCCTTTGCGGTGCAGAATCAGCGAAGGTGATCGACTCGATGCTCTTTCCCGGCATCCAAGGCGGCCCGCTTATGCACGTCATCGCGGCGAAAGCCGTCTGCTTCCATGAGGCGCTCCAACCAGCCTTCCGCGATTACCAGCGGCAGGTTGTGATCAACGCCAAAGCGCTCGCCGCTGGCCTCGCGAAACATGGCTATCGCATCGTCTCTGGCGGAACCGAGAATCACCTCATGCTCCTGGATCTGCGCCCGAAGGAAATCAATGGCCGGCAGGCGCAGGA
>JACCXA010000238.1 GCA_013697365.1 Chthoniobacterales bacterium | reverse complement strand
CCCCAAATGTGGCAATGCCGGGAGAAATAGTAGCTGTCGGCTGGTTGGTTCTGGCCGAATTGGAAGTTGCCACCACTGATCATTCCGATGCGATTGTCGCCGCGATATCGCTCCAAGAGCTCGGTGCTAAAGCGGAAAAAGCTCGGGTCAGGCAGGCAATCGTCCTCCAGGACGATGGCGTCTTCGACGTGTGAGAAGACCCAGTCGAGGCCTTCTGTGACACTGCGACGGCAGCCGAGGTTTTCGCTCAAATAACGACGTTGGACATCACACTTCCAGTCGATCGCTTCGGTGACGTTTCGAGCTGCCGTGCAACTTTCACTTTCGCCCACGTGCTCTGCCCGGGGACCGTCTGCGATCACAAATAAACGTTTTGGAGCGGCTCGGCGTATGGTTTCGAAGACTCGCGTCGTAGTATCCGGTCGATTGAAGAGGATAAGCGCGACCGTACCTGGGGCTTCATGGTGGCTCATGGAGTTCCTCGCTCGGCCGCCACAAGAGCACGGCGCTCGTTGCCGCTCTCGCGCTGCGGTGCGAGCACGCCGCGCCGAAAGTACCACATGCTCGACCCGAAGAGATCGGTGGAAATCCTTCTCCACACTCCAGCGATCAGGTCACTGGGAAGTTGCGATGGTTTTCTAGAATCGGGGTGCCATTCCAGGACCATGTGCAAGACATTGTCTGGCAGTTTTTGCCTAAGCACTTCCAGTTCGCCCCCTTCGATGTCCATTTTGACCAGGGCTCTCCGGTTGCAAAGCGATTCCAGCGAGAGGACTGAGATCTGAGAACCTTCCTCCCCACCCGAGAAATCAACGTGGTCGGTCACAGAGTTTTGGCCTCGGATGAGCCGCGCCATCCCCCCGGCGGGTCCAACAGCAGCGTGGTGAACGACCAGGGCTTCGGCAAAGGGTTGAGCGCGAAGGAACTCAACATTTGCCGTGTTCGGTTCGACTGCCGTGATCGGGATCTTGAGGCCTTTGTTCGAGGCGAGTTCGCTGATCAACCAAGAGAACGCTCCCACGTTGGCCCCGAGATCGACGACTACGTCAACATCGTCGAGCGCCTCCTCGAGAAGGGAGAGGGGGTAATCTTCAAATAGATTCGCAAAGGTGTAGAGGTCGCCCGCGCCCAACCGGACGTTGAATCCAGAAAAGCGCACCGTTGCTCTTGTGAGCCGGTTCAACAGCGGTGAAAGGCAATAGGTAAGCCACGGATAAAGCCAGCGCCGACCACGAAGTTTAAATCCAGCCATTGAGACGCATATCCGCCGGAGATGATCCCGGAATATTCGCAAACTTTTCACAAGTGCGCACACTGGCTACTAAGAGCGTCGCACACGGTTTCCACGTGGTCGCTTGTAAGTTCCGGGAACACGGGCAGCGTCAAGATTCGCCCCGACAAGGCCTCCGTTGCGGGCAATGCCCCACTCCCCCTAATCCTTCCGGCATAAGCCGACTGAAGGTGGATCGGTTTGGGATAGTGCAAAGCCGTGCCGATCCCGGCGACGGTCAGTAGATCGCGCAAAATATCGCGTTGCGGCGACTCGACTACGAAAAGATGCATTGCGTGCAGCGTGTCTTGGATGGCCGCGGGAGGGATGATTCTTACCGGGTCGAGCGCGGCGCAGTAAGCGGCGGCAATTTCCCGCCGGCGCGCATTATCGGCCCCAAGTGAGGGCAGCTTGACCCGCAAGACAGCCGCTTGCAGTTCATCAAGGCGGGAGTTGAATCCGGGAACGGAGCTGATGTAACGCTCTTGCCAGCCGTATTCGCGCAAGCGGCGCACGCGCTCGGCTATCTCCGCCGAACTAGTGACTATCGCACCCCCATCCCCGAGCGCGCCGAGGTTTTTAGTTGGGTAAAAACTGAACGCCGCCGCGTCGCCCCAGGTGCCAACCTTTCGGCCGCGCAATTCTGCCCCGTGCGCCTGCGCGCAATCCTCGATAACGATCAGCCCGTGGCGACGTGCAATCTGGCTGATCTCTTCCATGGCAGCCGGTTGCCCGTAGATGTGGACGGCCACAATGGCCTTCGTTCGCGTCGAAACGAGCGGCTCGATTGCGTCTGGATCAATGCAGCGGCTGGTCCGATCGATATCAGCGAAGACCGGGACCGCGCCGATTTGTTCGATGGCAGCCACAGTCGCCACCGCAGAGTGTGAGACGGTGATGACCTCATCCCCCGGTGACACTCCAGTCGCTCGCAAAGCGAGGGCGATGGCGTCAGTCCCATTGGCGACGCCAACGCAGGAAGATGCACCGACGAACGCGGCAAATTCCTTTTCGAAAGCTTCTACTTCCGGACCAAGGATGTAACGACCGCTCGACAAAACTCGCTCGATCGCTTCACGGATTGCAGGTGCGTGGGTAGCGAATTGCGCCGCTGGGTTGGCGACAGGAATGACCGCAGGGGTGGGGCGCATCAAACGTACTCAGCGTAGTGGACGCGGTAGTAATCGAGGGTTTTTTGCAGGCCGTCAGCCAGCGACGTGGTGGGTCTCCATCCGAGCTGGGAATGGATCAGCCGGTAGTCTCCGTAGTAATCGCCGATGTCGATCACCTTGCGATCGGCCGGAAACGGCACAATCTCATACGTGCCGCGGCCGTGAACCTCGATCATGAGCTCGGCCGTGTCTTTCAGGGAGATGTGATCGTCGGCGCCGAGATTGTATATGTTGCCGGAACTCTCCGGTGAAAGGGTCGCGACGAGAAGAGCTTCGACCACGTCGTCCACATAGTTAAAATCGCGGATCTGCATTCCGTCGCCGAAGACTTTCAACGGCTCATCCCGCAGAATGTTGCGTATCCAAACCCCGAGAAAGGTCTGGCGTGCATCCTTGATCCGCATTCTTGGCCCGTAGGTATTCGTCAGGCGCAGGGCGCAGGACCGGATTCCGTAAACACGCGCGTACACGAGATGATAACATTCGCCGGCCATTTTATTGATGCCATTGACGTCGACCGGCTGGATCGGGTGCCGTTCATCAACCGGCAGATATCGCGGGACACCATACATCTGCCGGGTGCTGGCGAAGACAGTCATGACGCCGGGGTTGTTTTTGCGGCAGGCCTCGAGGATTGAAAGCTGGGAGCGACAATTGATGTCGAGATCCGTGTAAGGGTTGTTCATCGAATCCACATGGCTGGTCTGGCCGGCCAGGTTGAAAAGATAATCCTGGCCTTGGACGAGATACTTCATCGCGTGCTCGTCGCGGATGTCCGAGATGTTGACGCGGACCTGATCTTTGATCGCGTCGATGTTGCGCAAATTGCCGCCGTATTCCGGGATCAGGCTGTCCACCAGGGTGACGTCCACGCCGAGCTCGACCAGGCGATGCGCGAGAGTGGAGCCGATGAACCCGAGCCCGCCGGTGATGAGCGCGCGTTTGCCCTGGAGAGATTTGAGGTCAGGAGTCATATCCCAGCGTGTGAATGCTGCGTCGGCCCGCAGCAGCCCATTCTATTTTCCACGACCCAACCGAAAGGGATCATAGCGCGCATCTTCAAATCTTTCGGTGCTCAACCCAAGCTTGGCGAGAACGCTGTGATCGACGATTTGAACGTTGCTCGATTGCTGGAGGATCGCCACGCCTTCGGGCTGGACCGCGTGCAAGGTCCCGATCAAGGGACGATTTTGCAGGAAAGGATCATTGCGGATGAGATCGCCTGAGTACCAGGTATCGCGTGGATCGAAGACGACCATTCCAGCTGGAATCGCTTTGAGCAATGCAGCCGCGCGCGCAAAGGGCCGGATAAACGCCTCTGCCTGCAGGCAGCGCAGGGGCAGCTGCAGCAGGAGCGAGCAGGCAAGTCCAAGAAGGAGAAAGCTTTTGGCACGCACCGCGCCCACGGTCTCGGAGAGGTCATTCCAACCGACCACAGCGATCAGCATCAGACAACCGAGCGCGCCGTGCAGATATCGATAGCCCCAGCCGTGCGCCTGATCGAGGTAGAAGAAGTAATAGAAGCAAAAAGTGAGAAGGCAGCTCAAGGCGGCGTCCTGCACAATGAGCGACAGCCGGAAAAAGCGCCGGAAACCGAGCACCGCCAGCAGAGGAGTGACGAGTGAGGCCCAGCCGACGACGAGAAGGATATTCATCGGCTGAATGATCAGCATCTTCGGGTTCGCCGGATTGAAGATCGATCCGACGCTAGCGGCGCCGACGGATTGGAAGTGCATCCTCCAGAGATACCAACCGGCGCAACCGGCGAGATAGATTCCGCCGAAAATGATCGTGGCCGGCCAGCGGCGCTGCCGAACGAGGCGGAGAAGGAAAGGCGCAGCAAATAACGCGTGGACGATCGGTTGATGAAGACCGATCGCGAGCACGCCGAGGAAGGGCGCGAGATAGAAGCTGCGACGGTCCGGCCGGCAGTAGAGCCAAAGCCAAATCGTGTTGAGAGCCAGATGTGCCGGCA
>JACCXA010000178.1 GCA_013697365.1 Chthoniobacterales bacterium | reverse complement strand
ATGCCGGCGTAAGCGCGGGCATAGAGCGGATCCAACTCTACCGCCTTGGCGAACATCCGCCGCGCCAGTTGATAGTAGGATTTTGAGTGCCGGTGCAGGAACTGGCGACCTCTCAGATAATAAGTATAAGCTTCGACATTATCCGTCGGAGTCTGTCCGATAGATTTTTTCTCCTGCGGAAGCAGCTTGACCTTCAACTGCTCCACGATGGCATGAGTGATTTCGTCCTGGATGGCGAAGATATCTGTCAGGTCGCGATCAAAACGGTCAGCCCAAACGTGGCCGCCATCCTTGCCATTAATGAGCTGTCCCGTTACCCGCACCCGCGATCCGGCCTTTCGAACGCTGCCTTCGAGGATGAACGCGACGCCGAGCTCCTGACCGACCTGCTGCACTTTTACCGGTTTGCCCTTGTAGGTGAACACTGTGTTGCGGGCTACGACAAAGAGCCCGGACACCTTCGACAAGTCGGTAATGATGTCCTCAGTGATGCCATCACTGAAATATTCCTGCTCCGGATCACCGCTCATGTTGTTGAACGGCAGGACGGCGATTGACGGTCTTTCCTGTGCGAGCTTTGGCCCTGCGTCCTTCATCTCCCGCACGACTGGGCTGTTCAGAGAAACGCTGAAAACGCGAACCGGTCTCTCGATGTTCTTCAAAATCTGCTCGCCCATATCCTCGAAAGCAAGGTTCAGGCGGTTGCCCACGTGATCGCGCACCGAGCCGGAGATCGTGATCCCGCCCGGCTGGGCGATGCTCTCAAGGCGCGCCGCTACGTTGACACCGTCCCCGAAAATATCGTCGCCTTCGACAATGACGTCGCCAAGATTGACGCCGATGCGAAATTGAATGCGGCGGTCGAGTGGGACATCGCCGGTCCGGTCACGCATACCGCGCTGAATTTCGGCGGCGCACGCCACCGCATTCACCACGCTCGGGAACTCTACCAGCATGCCATCGCCCGTCAGCTTGACGATGCGCCCCTGATGCTCGGCGATCCTGCCGTCGATGAAATCCGTTTGCAGAGCCTTTAGCGCGGCGAGCGTGCCGGTTTCGTCCGCACCCATCAGGCGGCTGTATCCAACCACGTCGGCGGCAAGGATGGCGGTCAGGCGGCGTTCCATGTGTGCTCAGCAAAATCAGTCGTGCGGAAAGATTACTATTTCGCAGCAAAGGCCATGGCGAATCAAATCACCCGATGAGACCACACCCTGTCGCATGAGTTCAGTGTGTTCAGGGCGGCAAACCCACGTTCGACAGCGCCAGACCCGCAGGAACGGGATTGAAAGGCGTTGCCCTGCAATTTGCTACTCGCTAACCTTTAGCAACCGGCACAACTCTGCGATCCGTTCTTCAGGTCGGCCGTATTGCGCGCGGTAATCCTCGACGCTTCGGCGGATCACTTCCGACGCTTCTTCCCGGCCGTATATTTCTGCAATCTCAACGCGGCGCAGCTCTTCCTGCGGCAGCTGTTTGTAGCTCAGAAAATAATGGCGCAGTCGGTCGATGAGTCCGCTGGGCGCGTCTGCGATCTCCCGGAGATGTCCGTAGGTCACATCGGATTCCAGGACCGCGATGATTTTGTCATCGGCTTCGTCCCCATCGATCATGCGCAATCCGCCGATGGGCAGGGCGCGGACGAAAAAGTCACCGTGTGAGGCGGGGCGCTCCGTGAGCACACAAATGTCGAGGGGGTCGCCGTCGCCGCGAATCGCTTCCCGCTTCATCCGGTTTTGACACCGCGCGGCCACTAGATCGCCGCAGTACGTCTGGGGGACAAATCCGTAGGGCGTTGGGCACATGCTTGAGAAACGCTGCGGTCGATCGACGCGCAGGCGCCCTGACGGTTTATCGAGTTCATACTTCACCGCATCGGTGGGCACGATCTCGATGAAAGCATTCACGACGGCGGGCGCGTCCTGACCGATCGGCACGCCATGCCATGGGTGCGCCTGGAAAAGTTTAGCCAGTAGTTCGTGCAGCGTTTCGTCGTTTGTCGGCATGGTTTCCGTGAAATACTACATCGCGCTCGTCCGCCCGCGCTCGTATGCGATTGAACTAGAGCGTGTCATCCACTTTCGCACAGGGCGTCGAGTGGGTCCGATCGTCAAGCCGGAGGCTTGCTGGAGATTAGCCGAGAGTCGAGCGCAGCGATTGCCCGCTGGGTTCCTTGCAGCACGGCCGCCTCTGCGATGGGCGCCGCGGGAACTTCCGGCGACGAGGCGTCGCCGCTACGGCGGAGCCGACCTTACCGCCACCAACTGCGTCGTGACGGCTAAGTCGGTCCGCCCTCTGCCGCCACCACCTTTCTTGTGATAAGGTCCTCGCAGTGCAGAGCGATTTCTTTCAAGCGTCCGCGAAGATCCTGACCGTTGCCGAATTGACTCGGGCGATTCGCGGCACGCTCGAGACAAAGTTCGGTGCGGTCTGGGTGCAGGGTGAAATTTCGAACTGCAAGCTTCATCCTTCCGGTCACCAGTACTTCACGCTGAAGGATCAACGGGCGCAGATCTCCTGCGTCATTTTCCGCAATACGCTCCCCCCGTTTCCACAGCCGCTGAAAGACGGCGC
Organism: Chthoniobacterales bacterium; assembly: GCA_013697365.1. Taxonomy (GTDB): domain Bacteria; phylum Verrucomicrobiota; class Verrucomicrobiia; order Chthoniobacterales; family UBA10450; genus JACCTI01. The sequence goes on along the minus strand of JACCXA010000178.1, from coordinate 1,884 downwards.
GCAGGTGCAAGTCTATGGGGAGGTCTCCGTCTTCGAAGCGCGCGGCCAATATCAGCTCAGCGTCCAGATTTTGCAGGGGCGTGGAGTCGGTCTGTTGCAGGCGCGCTTCGAGGCGCTAAAGCGAAAGCTCGAAGCCGAAGGTCTCTTCGATCCTGCGCAGAAAAAAACGCTGCCGAAGTTTCCTCATCGCATCGGCATTATCACTTCCCCGAGTGGCGCGGCGATTCGCGATATCCTCAATGTGCTGAAACGCCGCGCACCACGTCTCGAAATTGTGATTAACCCGGTGCGCGTCCAGGGAGCGGGAGCTGCTGCTGAAATCGCCGTCGCGATCCGTGAGTTTTCGCGGCCGAACCCAGCGTGGGAACCGCTGGATTTGATCGTGCTCGCGCGCGGTGGCGGAAGCATCGAGGATCTATGGGAGTTCAATGAGGAGATCGTGGCGCGAGCCATCCATGAGGCTCCAGTCCCAATCGTCAGCGCCGTCGGCCACGAGGTGGATTTTACGATTGCCGACTTCGTCGCTGATCTGCGTGCCCCGACTCCCAGCGCCGCCGCGGAGCTAATCGTCCCAGATGCGGCTGATCTGCTGCGCCGCGTCGATGAACTCTCCGCTTGTCTCGCGCGAAACCTGCGGAACTTCCTGGCTCAGAGCCAGACACGGTTGCGCTTTCTTTCCGAGCGTGCCCTCGCTCGTGAGCTGCTAAGCCGCGTGCGCGAATCACAACAGCAAGTCGACCTCGCGAAGGAATCGATTCGGAGAACTTTCCGGCAACTCTTATTGGAAGCGCGCGCCTCGCTCACGAGCCGCACGAAAGCCGTGCTGGCGCATAGTCCTATCCGGGAGCTCGCCTCGCGGCGGGACAAACTGGAAAGCCTGCACCGCCGTCTTTCCAATTTCCCCACCGGTGTCCTCGCCACCACGCGACAACGATTGACCAGGGTGGCAGCTCTCGTCCACGTGCTCGGGCCCGATGCGACCCTCCGGCGGGGCTACAGCATTACAAAGTTAGCCGGTGGCAGAGTCGTCCGTACAGTAAACGACGCCCCAATAGGGGCGTCGCTCACAACTATCGTCGCAGACGGCGAGCTACACTCGCAAGTCGTTGCTGGCGATTATGGCCCGATCAGCTAAGGGGCGGGATATAGCACCGGGTTGGCCGTAGCATTCAGCCAGGTCGCCGCAGGCTTGAAGATGTCGTCCTGAACCCCGCTCGCGGCTCCGACAGGTCCCTTCACGATCGAGGCAGGTGCGGTGCTCACAGTGCACTTCTCGACGGCGCCGCTTTGGTCGGTTCGGACTACGATCGCTTTCTTACCCTTCCAGACTCCACCTTTCGCCGCTTGATCCGTGGTGTAGGTAGTTGCGGCAGATTCTGGCGCGTCCGCGATCAGAGGAAAATTGGGATTCGATGTGTCGTTCAGCCCCTTCACATAGGCGTAGTTGTTCGTTTTCGCTTCGAGGCGGTCGGCAGGCGCGATAAAGTTTTCGTCCGGCGCCTGGGACGACCAAGCCGACTTTGCAACGTAGAAGAGCTTCTCGCTTGGCAGGTAATCGGGAATCAAAAGGGCAAAGGCTTGGTTAGAAGTGGCGCCAGATACTAGTAGCGCAGTTGGCAGATCGACTTGACCGTTCATATCCGGAAATTTGCCGTCGTTATCCGTGGCGTAGAGTTTGCAGGCCAGGCCGATCTGTTTGGCGTTTGAGAGGTCCTTCGTCTGAGCGCCGCGTTCCTGCACTTGCGAGAACACTGGCAGCGGCGATGCCGGCCAAAAGCGCGATAATGGAGATGACAACGAGAAGCTCGATTAGAGTGAATGCGAGGTTGGTTTTTTGCTCATGGTATTTGGGCGGGTGGCGGGAGGATGAGCAGATCCCCACGC
>JACCXA010000156.1 GCA_013697365.1 Chthoniobacterales bacterium | reverse complement strand
CTACCAAGCTGAGCCACAGCCCGAACTAAGCCGCAGAGAGACGCGGTTCCGCGACGCAGGATATTTGGCGTATTCTGGGCAACGCTGCAAGCTTACAGCGATGAGCGCCCGAGGAAAATTCGTCGCTCGCGCAGCTGCCTGCGTGAGTGTTGAAAGTAGACAAAGAGTCGCCTCGAACGCAGCCAACAAATCAATTGACACCGCGCTGCTTCCTTCCCAAGGTCACCATTCGCTTTCCCCGTCGATGCTTGCCCCCCCGATTTCTCCCCCAGTTTTCGCAGGCGAATCGTCCACGATTCTTCAGTTCTCTCCGGAAACGAGCCGAGCCGTCCGTTCTTTGCGCAATATGACCTCCCAACTCCTTCAGGAAGCAGCTCTAGTGATCCCGAATCAGCAACTCCTGATCAACGTTGTCTCCCGCAGGGTGCGTCAGTTGGGATTAGGTCATCGCCCGCTCGTCGAAGCGACGCCGCGTTCTTCGCTCACGGATATTGCGCTGCGCGAGATCATCGCCGGCAAGCTGACCTACGAACTGACGCCGGAGACCAAGCCGGGTGACGACGCGTAGCTTCGCTGGTTTTCGGCTCAACGGCAGGGTAGCGGGCAGTACTGCAAAAGTAGCGCCTGCATCGATTTGCATCGTGCTATTCGCATGATTGACGGAGAGAACTGACGTATTCCCGACGGGCTGGAAGTAGGAAGTTCGCGTAGGCACGCGGTACCATCGCGCCACAGGGTGAAATAGTTTGCCGCTCTGGTGGCGGTATCTACATTCGGAGCCCTATGCCGTACAAAGACATTACTCCGCCGGCCGGCGATAAGATCGCGATCGCTCAAGGAAAATTGGCCGTGCCGGATCGGCCGATCATCCCATTCATCCGAGGCGACGGGACCGGACCGGATATCTGGACGGCGAGCGAGCGCGTTTTCGACGCCTCCGTCGAGAAGGCCTACGGTGGGCAAAAGAAGATTGCGTGGTTCGAAGTCTTCGCGGGCCAGGCGGCCAAGGACCGCTTCGATACCTGGCTGCCGGACGAAACGGTAGAAGCCTTTCGCGAATATCTGGTCGGGATCAAAGGGCCTCTGACCACGCCCATTGGCGGCGGGATTCGTTCTTTAAACGTGGCCCTCCGGCAGCTGCTCGACCTTTTTGTCTGCCTGCGCCCCGTGCAATACTTCCAAGGCGTCCCCTCGCCCGTGAAACGACCCGAGAAAGTCGACATGATCATCTTCCGGGAAAATACGGAGGACATCTATGCCGGCATTGATTACGCCGCCGGCAGCGAGGAATCAGCCAAGATTCTCGCCTTCCTCCAAAAGGAGTTTCCGAAAGCTTTCGAGAAAATCCGCTTTGGAACGAAGGAAGCGGCGGCTGAGTTTTGGAAGATGGTCGGCGCCCCGGAAGGCAGCGATGTCATGGTCGGGCTCGGGATTAAACCGGTCAGCCGGGCCGGCAGCGTGCGTTTGATCCACAGTGCGATTGGTTACGCGATCAAAAACCAACGCAAAAGTGTGACGATTGTGCACAAGGGCAACATCATGAAATACACGGAAGGTGCCTTTCGTGACTGGGGTTACGAAATCGCGAAGAGCTACTTCGGCGCGGAGGAGATCGACGGTGGACCGTGGTGCCAGATTCCGATGGGCAAGCCCGGTGCGGGCATTGTGATCAAGGATGCAATTGCAGACATCACCCTCCAGCAGGTGCTGACCAGGCCGGAGGATTTCGACGTTATCGCAACCCTGAACCTGAACGGCGATTATCTGAGCGACGCGCTCGCGGCGCAGGTGGGCGGCATCGGCATCGCGCCCGGCGGAAACATCAACTACATCACCGGGCACGCGGTTTTCGAAGCGACCCACGGGACCGCGCCGAAATACGCCAATCAGGACAAGGTCAATCCGGGCTCCGTTGTTCTCTCAGGCGAGATGATGTTCCGCTACCTAGGCTGGAACGAAGCGGCCGACTTGATCGTGAAAGGCCTGAACGGCGCCATCGCGAGCAAACGCGTGACCTACGATTTCGCGCGTTTAATGGAGGGCGCGACGGAGATCAAGTGCTCCGAGTTCGGGCAGAATATCATCGACCACATGTGAGGAGCCGACGACATGGCTTCGTCAAAGTGGCAGCGCTTCCAGGATTATTTTCTCCAGTACGATGACATCGGGTTCTCGCTCGATATCAGCCGGATGCGTTTCCGCGCCAATTTCCTCGAGGAGATGGCGCCCAGAGTCGAGGTCGCTTTCCGCGCGATGCAGGCGCTGGAAGGAGGCGCGCTGTCCAACCCCGACGAAAACCGGATGGTTGGACACTATTGGCTGCGCGCTCCGGAGCTTGCGCCTAACGAGCAGATCGAGCAACAAATCCTGGAGACGAACGCCCGCATCAAACAATTTGCGGCCGACGTCCACAGCGGAAAAATCCGGCCAACCAAGGGAGAAACATTTCGCCACGTGCTGCTGATCGGCATCGGCGGGTCCACCCTCGGGCCGCAATTCGTGTGCGACGCGCTCGGGAGCGCGGACGCTCCGCTCAAGCTTCACTTTCTCGACAACACCGATCCCGACGGCTTCGACCGAGTGTTTGCCCAATTCGGCACGGCGCTGGCCGCTACGCTCGTGGTGGTGATCTCGAAATCCGGCGGCACCAAGGAGACGCGTAACGGCATGGTCGAGACGGAGGCCCGTTTCAAGGCAGCAGGGCTCGATTTCCGGATGCACGCCGTCGCAGTCACTGGAATCGACAGCGAACTGGACCGGCATGCGCACAAAAATGGCTGGCTCGCGAGATTTCCAATGTTTGACTGGATCGGCGGGCGCACTTCCGTCATGAGCGCAGTCGGGCTCTTGCCGGCCGCATTGCAGGGCCTGGACATCGATGAATTTCTCGAAGGCGCAGCGGCCATGGACCGGCAGACGCGCAGGCCCGAGGTGCGGAGAAACGCGGCCATCCTCCTCGCGCTCATGTGGCATTACGCCGGCAATGGGCGAGGCGAAAAGGACATGGTCATTCTGCCCTATAAGGATCGGTTGATGTTATTCAGCCGATATCTACAGCAACTCGTCATGGAGTCGTTAGGCAAGGAACGGGATCTCGATGGCAACCTTGTCCACCAGGGCATCGCCGTTTACGGCAACAAGGGCTCTACCGATCAGCATGCTTACGTGCAGCAGTTGCGCGATGGCGTTCCGAATTTCTTCGCAACGTTTATCGAGGTCCAAAAAGACCGGGCGACGGAGCGCTTCGAGGTCGAAGAAGGTGTGACAAGCGGCGATTATCTCCAGGGTTTTCTCCGCGGCACTCGCACCGCTCTGGATCAGAACGATCGCGAGTCGATCACGATCAGCATCGCGGCAGTGAATGCCTTCACCGTCGGCGCGCTCATCGCCCTGTATGAACGGGCGGTCGGCTTCTACGGCGCGCTTGTGCACATCAACGCTTATCACCAGCCCGGCGTAGAGGCGGGGAAGAAAGCCGCGACAGAAATCCTGGCCTTGCAGCGGCGGCTGAAGCAACAGTTGCCAGCGCGGCCTGGGCGGAGCGCAGAGGAGCTAGCCGCCACGGTCGGGGCGGACGCGGAAGATGTTTATCACGTTCTCCGCCATCTGGCCGCGAATGACGTTGCCATTGGTTGGGCGAGCGGCAGTCTTCCGGGCAGAGATAAATTCTTCCGGACGTAGCAACGGCTCGCTTTGGTGGCATACTGTCCGCCCCGGGAAACTGCCATGTCCGAAGAGCCGAAAGAGGAAGTGAGCCAAAGCGACGAATTGCGCGTGCCGATGCCCGACGTTGTGGCTTTCGTGCGGCAGTTGAGTCACGATTTGCGGAATAGCCTGAACGCAGTCGAGCTGCAGTCCGCCTACCTCAACGAAGTGGCGGTGGACCCGGAGGTAAAAAGCGAAGTGAAACGTCTCCGCGGCATGCTCTCGAACATGGGAGCAAATTTGCAGCGCCTCACGACTTTGCTCGCGCAGATTAAGCTCACGGAAATGTCCTACAAGGCGAGCGATCTCATGGAGGACCTGCGGGAGAAAGTAGGGAGTGAATTTCCTGAGCAGAGCGCTGGCATAAACTGGAACCTCAACGTCACCGGCACGCCGCTGCAAATCGACCCGCAATTTCTGCAACAGGCGCTGTTGGAATTATTCGCCAATGCGTTCCAACACGACCGCGGTGAAGGCCCGCTGGAGGTGACTGCACAAGTCGAGGCGGGACAGTTCCTCTTCCGGCTCCGGGAACCGAAGAAAGACTTCGCAGGCGCGACTTCGGTCTGGGGACGCGAGCCTTTCCGGAAGGTGCGGCACGGGCATTATGGCCTTGGCCTGTTTCAAGCGCGCACTATCATCGAGGCTCATCGCGGACAGTTCAGAGCGTTTTATGATGCGTCGTCCTCTTCTTTGGTCACCACCGTCGTGCTTCCAGTGGGCACCGGCGACTCCTGACCGTGCCATCGCCCCATCCCAGTTTCGACTCAGGTTGAAATCCTGCCCCATGCCCGGCTGACGCCATGAGTGCCGATAATCGACGAATTCTGATCATCGACGACGAGCGTCCGATTCTCCTCACGCTCGAAGCGCTTCTCGGGCGGCACGGCTACCAGCCCGCGACCGCTGCGACTGCGTCTTATGGCTTAAAGATCCTGAAGGCGAACGCGCCGGCGGTGGTGCTGCTCGACCTGCAATTACCTGACGCGCAAGGCCTGGAGATGCTGGATCAAATCAAACGCGAGAATCCTGACACGCAGGTCATTATCCTCACGGCGCATGATTCGCTGAATAACGCGATCGAGTCGATGAAGCGCGGCGCCTATCATTTCATCAGTAAACCGTATGCAGCAGAAGAGTTGCTCAGCCTGATCGAAAAAGCGCTCGAGAAGCAATCGCTTCTGCGCGAAACCGAGCAGTTGCGGCAGAAAACCCAGCAACTCGAAAAGCGGCTCGAAATTGCGGAGACGCAACTTGCACCCGTCTTCAAGAGCAAGTCGATGCAGGAAATCCACGGGCTGATCAACGCGATGGCGCCCTCGGAGGCGAACGTGCTGATCACAGGCGAAAGCGGCGTTGGCAAGGAAGTGATCGCCAATGTGATCCACGCCCGCAGTCGGCGCGCGGCCAAGCCAATGGTGAAATTGAATTGTGCGGCTTTCCCGCAGGCCATGATCGAATCGGAGCTGTTCGGGTACGTGAAGGGGGCTTTCACCGGGGCAACAAACGATTTCGCGGGAATGATCGCAGAGGCGAGCGGGAGCACTCTTTTTCTCGATGAGATTTCCGAGATGCCGGCGGATCTCCAGACTCGCTTTCTTCGCGTCTTGCAGGAGCGGGAATATCGTTCGCTCGGCAGCACGAAGACGCAGAAGGCTGATTTCCGCGTAGTCGCGGCGACAAATCGTCCTATTGCACAGGCGCTCTCTGACAACCGTCTGCGCGCGGATCTTTATTACCGTTTAAACACTTTTCAGATCGAGATTCCACCGTTGCGCGAACGCAAGGAGGACGTCCCGCCACTGGTCGCGTCCTTTGTAAGGCGCTTCGCCCAACAGCTCGGCAAACCCGAGCCGGTGATCGCCCCTGAGGCCTTCCAAAAGCTTTTGGATTACAGCTGGCGCGGAAACGTCCGCGAGCTGCAAAACGCGATGGAGTACGCCGTCGTCCTATCCCGCCAGGGTTTCATCACGGTAAAGGATTTGCCGGCGGAAGTGCAGTTGCCGGCTGCCCTCCAGAGCAGCGAGCGCAACCATCATCAAAACGGCGGCGTGCAAAGCCTGGACAACATGGAACGCAACGCCATCCTCCAGGCGCTCGCGCAGTGCCACGGGAATAAGAAGAAGGCGGCCCAGGTGCTTGGGATTCAGCGGCCGACGCTTTATAATAAAATGAAGCGTTACGCGATCGAGCTGTGAGGGAGGGTTAGATCGTTAAAAACGTTACCTAGTGACAATGGCGGCGACGGTGTCAGCGCGCCCTTTTCCCTTTTGTCACGACTCAACTATTTAGCGGTTCGCCAGTGTCCCGACATCTCGACAAAGTTCTCGCGCACGCGGAGCGCCAACTTGCTCCGGTCGGCGGGTCGCGCCCCGCTGAGCTTTTAGCGCGCTACAAAAAATTCCTACGCATCGAGGAACATCGGCTGCGTCTCAAACATCAGGCCGGCGTTGGCGGTCGCGAAATCTGCGGACGCCGCAGCAAGCTGGTCGATCTTCTCCTGCGACACATCTTCGCGTCGGCTGATTCTTTTGCGCAGTCGGAAGGCCAGCTTAGTGCGACACCGCTTACGCTGGTCGCTCTGGGAGGTTATGGACGCGGAGAACTCAATCCGTGCAGCGACGTCGACGTCATGTTCCTGCACAATGAGAAAGCGGAAAGCGTCTCCCCTTACGCGGCCCAGGTGATCGAGCAGATCCTTTATCTCTTGTGGGACATCGGCTTCAAGGTCGGACACTCGACGCGCTCCGCACCGGAAGCTCTGGCGGAAGCGAACAACGAGATGCTAACTAAAACCTCGATGCTTGAATCGCGTTTTCTTGCAGGAGACAAGGAGCTGGAGCAGCTCTTCCGAGAGGAGTTTCGGGAAAAGTGCGTGCAGGGACACGAACATTCCTACGTGGAGGCGCGGATGGAGGATCAGGCCACGCGCCACGCGAAATACGGGAACAGTGTTTACATGCAGGAGCCGCATGTGAAGAGCGGGTGCGGGGGATTGCGCGATTATCAAAATCTTCTTTGGATGACATTTTTCCGCGAGGGCGCACTCACCACCACTCACCTTGTAGGCAAAGACTGGCTCAGCTTGAGGGACCAGCGTCGAATCGATCTGGCCTATGATTTCCTGCTCCGCCTCCGGACCGAGTTGCATTACGTCAATGGCCGCGCCACCGACGTGCTGCACCTGAATTTCCAGGAGACGATCGCGCAGCGTATGCGCTATCCAGCAAAGGGGCGCGCACCGCTGAGCGAAGTGCTGATGAAAGATTACTAC
>JACCXA010000153.1 GCA_013697365.1 Chthoniobacterales bacterium | reverse complement strand
CGCCGGCTGGGATCGGAAATGACTTCAGGTGGAATCGCTTCTGTTTCTAATTTCGGAACCTTCGGCCTCGATTGGGGCACACCCATCCCTTTGCCGGATCAGACGCTCCTGCTTGGCATGGGCGCCGGGAAGAAGGCGCCCTCATGGAGTGAAGAAAAGCAGCAATTCGTTCCGATCACGCAGGCTGAGCTGACTTTGAGCTTCGATCACCGCAGCCTCGACGGCGGCGGCGCGGGTCGCTTGCTCAAGCGTGTCGCGGATCTGCTGAGCGATCCGGCGACGCTGTAGCCCGGGCGAGCAGGCCTGCCCTGACCGCGAGCGGCCGGCGGCGCGAGGACGCGACACCGGCTGCTCGGTTGAATCGCTTAGCTGCTGCTAATCCTTGTCATCGTCGTCGCCGGAGACGAGCGTCGATTGGCTGGCGACCACCTGCCATTTCCCGCCACGCTGCATCCAGGTATCGGTCCACCGGAACCTGCGGGTGAATTCCTTGCCTTCCTTGCCCTTCCCTTTCTCTGTCGACGAGCCCGTGGCGACTGCCACATCATCGCTGAAGACGTGCACTTTCACGTCTGCATCCGCCGCAGAAGTGTAGGTGTCGGTGTCACCTTTCATCTCGGTGTACATCTCATTCTTCGTGCCGACTTTGCCCTTCGAGTTCGTGCCGACAAAGTCTTCCGCGATGATCGGGTCCAGCAATGTCGGTTCCTTCTGCATGATCGCTTTACCCCATAGATTCCCGAGTTCCTTGATTTTGGCTTCCACCGCCGCTTTATCGCCGCTCGTCCTCGCCTGAGTGCCGGCTGGGCTGGCCGTCGGGCTCTGGGCGCGGACGAGCGGGGCCGCTGCCAAGGCCGCGAGAGTCAGGGCGAAGATGATGATTGAGTTGAATTTCATGACTGATGTTCCTTTCAGGTTGATGCTTATTCGCTTTTCGGATGGATGCCCGATTCCCTCATCCAGCCGGACGTGCCGGCGAATGCAAGTTCGGCACACCTTGATGTCGCAGCCTAAGGAGCCCAGTGCTCGACCGTCAACCCCGGACAGTTCTGCGAATGCGGCTCGCACATGGAAGAAGCGGTGCGGCGAGGCCTCGCACTCCGAAACGCGCGGGCGCGGGGAACGATTTCGACCGCCGAGTCGGCTTTGGCAGCCGCCGCCTCCAGCGCGGCGCATCCGCCGGTTTGACAGGGTGCATCCCTTTCGGATGCTGCGACATGTCGGCCAGCGCGGAGGATATTCCAGTCGAGGGAACCGAACAAATTTTACTGGAATGGCGGAGAGAATTTGAAGCCGCCGCACGGCGCCCGCTGCCTCTGCGTTTGCGTTACGCTTTCATCCGCACCTACAAACCCGTGCTCGATGACGCCCCGTTTCGCGCCTGGAATTCTACCGCCGAGTATCGGGCGTTGGTGCGAACAAACTCTGCCCTCCTGGCTCGGATATGGCCGCGTTTGAATACCGGCAGGCAGAGGAGATTCGAAGGACTCTCGCGCAGCATCGTGTGCGTTATCTTTCCTCGGGAAGTCGGATGAAATCCTGCTTGGAACTTCCGGACACGACGCAGGACGCGGATCTTTATCCGGAGCGGACGATCGAGAACTGCCGCGCGCTGGCTCGGGCATTAATGGAGCTCGGCTTCTGCCACCCCGATGACATCACCGCGAGCAAGGTGGCGGCCAATCGCCAGAAGGATCGTGTGAGTCGCTCCCGCCGCTGCGATCCTTTCGCGAATGGTGGGGTGCAGCAGCGACCGACCCGCTGGATCCCCTCTTCGACTCCACCCTCGCGGGCGCATTCAGCACGGCGGCAAAGATCGGCCCATTCTGGAGCGGATGGGCCTTCTTGCGAATCAAGTGTGTCCTCTTAGGTTGTTCCTCCATGAATTTCATCGCGGCCATCGATCCAAACATCACCATGCGCGAACTGCTCGAGCAGTTTCCCGGCGCGCAACGCGCGATGTTCCGGAAGTATCACATTGGTGGCTGCAGCAGTTGCGGGTTCAACCCGGATGAGACGCTCGCGGGCGTCTGCGCGCGCAATGAAAATGTCGATGTCGACGAAGCGATCGACCACATCATCGCGAGCGACGCAGCGGAGCGAGCGATGCAAATCGAGCCGGGTGATCTGGCTGAGAAGCTTCGTGCGGGCGAGCAGGTGAATCTGCTCGACGTTCGCACCCGCGAAGAATGGGAAGCCGTTAAACTCCCGGCCTCGCATCTATTTACCCAGGAATTTATGGCGGAAATCCAGAGCAAGTGGCCGCGCGAACAGCTCGTCGTTGTTTACGATCATCAGGGCACCCGGAGCATGGATGCCGCCGCCTATTTCCAGGGCCACGGCTTCACGAACGTAAAGAGTTTGCGCGGCGGGATCGACGCCTACAGCGCAGAGGTTGATTCCTCGCTGACGCGTTATCATCTCGAATAATATGAGCGCGGACGAAAATCTCGAAGCGCGGATCGAAGCGGCGATAAAAAATCCGCGCAACCTCGGAGAGATGGAAAACGCCGATGCCGTCGGGACGGTCGGCAGTCCCGATTGCGGCGACATGCTGCGGATGTGGATCAAGTTCAAGGAAGAGAACGGCCGCAGGATCATCGATCGCGCGAGCTTCCAATCATTTGGCTGCCAGACGGCCATCGCGGTGGCGAGTGTCGCGACCGAGCTGCTCGCGGGCAAGACGATCGAAGAAGCGAGGACGATGTCGGGCGAGGAATTGGCCGCACCGCTTGGCGCGTTGCCGCCGGTGCGGATTCACTGCGCGCAACTAGTGGAAGGTGCCCTGCGTTCCGCCCTCTCTGCTGACCAAACGGTCGTCCCCTCCGGAGCTTCAGCAAACACAACTGCTCCCACGCTTTTCGATCAACTCTCCGCCAACACAAAGGCAAAAGTGAAGATCGTCATGGCCACGGATAAACACGGATGAAACACCGAAAGGTCATTGTTTCCTCTTCAATTCATCCGTGTAAATCCATGTTAATCTGTGGCTGAACAAAAAGGGCTTCATCATGCACGAGAACACTGAATTCACCCTGAGCCGCGATACGGAAGCGATTCAGATCCCGAGCGGAAACAAAACTACCATCCCGGCGGGCACGCAGGGCGTCATCACGCAGACGCTCGGCGGTAGTTACACCATCGCCACCTATCAAGGACTGTCGCGAATCGCGGAGAAGGATCTCGATGCGCTCGGCCTCGAAAAGCCGCAGCCGCCGCCA
>JACCXA010000128.1 GCA_013697365.1 Chthoniobacterales bacterium | reverse complement strand
ACTCAAATCATTAGCGAGGGCACGGGAAAAACATTCAGCATGTCGGACAACCGTCGTTGGCTGCAAGCAACGCGACCAATTTTGGAAGCATTCTTTCACGCGCGATTCTTCCTCGAAATGGCAGTGAAGTCTGGCCGCGAACTGAGCCATCCGCCAAACCTTCTTCCGAGCGGCTGGGCCGCCCTGTTATATCTTTATGGTTTACGCTAACCACCTGCACTGCCGGGGGCGCCACTACCTTGGAGCAGGGCGTTGACAAATTTCGCCCCCAAAGCCAGTGAGCAGAGTGAGGTCCGCATCGTGGGTGAAACGAGGTTCGGACCAGCGCTGCACGGCGATGCCGCCGATGAAACAGAAACGCCACTGCTGTCGGGTGCAAAAATCCTGAAGCTCCGCTGCCGCGTGAAGAATATCGCTCACTTGGCGGCCAGCCGAAACTTTTGAAACCAGCGCTGTTGCTCAACCAAACCGGAAGAGTCGCGACGAAGGGGATCAATCCAGGTTATTTGGGCGCGTGAATTCATCACCAACTCTACTCGCCGGAGCGCCTCCTCCTCCGTCATCGCACGCAGCTCCTCTTTTTTGCTCCGTTCCAGCTCGGGACCGGTAACGAACTTCCAGGTATCGACCCAACGCTTCATCAGGGCCAATTCATCGGGCGCGATAACTTTCTCCATCGCGCTTATGATACTCTGCTTTCGGGGGAGCGGAAAGCAGGCCGTTCAAAAGGCCTCGCTCTCATTCTCATCTAAATCGTTTAGAATACACTGCTGTGACTATTGCCGCCCCGGACTCGCCTCCTGCTTCATCCGATAGGAGCTCGAAGGTCAGATTCGTGGCCTTCGGACTTCTGATCTCTGTCCTCTGGTTGGTCCTCTGTCGCCACCTGAGTAGCGAGTGGTCGATTAACGAGCAATACAGCTACGGCTGGTTCGTCCCTTTTTTCGCGGCTTACCTCTTTTGGTTAAGATGGGAGGACAGGCCGGGAAAATGGGAAAGCGCGGGGAAAAGTGAAAGTGTAAATTCGAAAAGGGAAAGTCTGACCCCTGACCTCCGCTCTCCGACCTCGCTTTTTCTCCTTTCCACTTTCGCCTTTCTACTTTTGGCACTCCTGCTGCCCATTCGGCTTTTTGAAGTCGGCAATCCGGATTGGCGACCGCTTGGCTGGCTCCATGCCGCGATCGTCGTCGCTCTCACGTTTTGGATCATCTGGCGCACCGGGGGCGCATCGTGGGTGCGGCATTTCGCGTTTCCCGTCGCATTTATCCTCATTGCCGTGCCGTGGATCAGCGCCGTGGAGACGCCGATCATTCAAGGTTTAATGCGCGTCGTCGCAGCGATTGCGACCGAGACGCTTGGGCTCTTTGGCATTCCGGCGCAACTGGAAGGGAGCGTCATCCGAATCAACAGCGGCGTGGTCGGAGTGAATGAAGCCTGCAGCGGGGTGCGCTCGCTGCAAACGTCGCTCATGATTGGTTTGCTCTTCGGTGAACTGAAGAGACTTTCGGTGCCGCGGCGGATCGCCCTGCTCGGCGCGGCGGTGGCCATCGCGTTCGTCGCGAATTGCGCACGCGGATTCTTCCTGGTTTGGATCGCGGCCACACGCGGCCTGTCCGCTGTAGACCAGTGGCACGACATGGCAGGCTACGCGATCCTGCTGGCGGTTTTCGCCGGGACGATGGGCATCGCGGCGCTGCTTTCGCGAAAAGGGAAAAGGCCGAAATTAGAAGACGGAGATCAGAAATCACAAATCAGTGAGACTTCTGACTTCCGACCTCTGACCGCTTCTTTTCGCATTCCTATTTCCGTCTTTCTAGTTTGCCTCCTTTGGCTGGTCATTGTTGAAGCCTCGGTGGAGGGGTGGTATCGGCTGCATGAGCGCAATCTGGAGGCCGAGACGCCGTGGACGGTGCAGTGGCCGACAGCAGCACCGGGCTTTCGCCTGCCTGAGATTGATGATGGCGTGCAACGAACCCTCCGTTTCGATACCGGGTCGGAAGCTTTTTGGATGCTGGCTGATCAATCCGCCTCTTTCACGAGCCCGCGGCGAGGCACAAGTTGCGTTGGCTATTTCTTCCGCTGGAATCCCGGTGGCTCCAGCGTGGTCCGTGCTCGGGCGCATCGGCCCGATATTTGCCTGCCAGATGCTGGTTGGGAAAAGCTCGTGGATCTCGGGATCACCGAATACGCCCCTCACAAGAACCTCAAGCTCCCCTTTCGCCGCGCGACGTTCCGAAAACAGAACGGGAGGGCCGTCGCGCACACCTTTTTTGCACTCCAGGAAGATAGACGTCGACCCTCGGAAGCTCGTCCTGATCTGGAACTCACAGACGGCACTCAGCCAGACTGGTCGCTGGTCGGTCGTGCACAGGTGGTGCGGAATGGAGTTCGTAATCTGGGACAGCAAGTGCTCGAGATCGTCCTGGTTAGTGGCGAAGACATTGGCGCGGCGGAAGCTGATCGCCAATTCTCGCAGCTGTTACCGCAAATCATTATTCCCGCGAGCCCACCGAAGAGCGGCTCGTGAAGATGCGGCGCGTCGACACCTCGATGCTGACGGCGGAGGAGCTGCGACTCCTGACGCGCAAGCGTCGACTAATCGCGCTCGTGCTCGTGCTTATGATTGTGCTTGGCGTTGGCGGCTACTTCGCGGCGCGACCGGCGCGTGACGCGATCAAGGGGTGGCAGGCGCGTCGGCATGCGCAGAAGGCGTTCGCGTTCATCGAAGAAGAGCGCTGGAAGGAAGCAAAGGACGAAGCGATCGCGGCGTATCAATTGCGCACGACCGAACCGGAGGCGCTCCGGGCGGTGGCGCGGTTTCTTTCGCGGACGCGGCAACCGCAGGCGCTGGAGTTTTGGAAACAATTGGAGGAGCGCGCTTCGTTGAATCGGACCGATCTTCGAGATCAAGCGGCGGTTGCGCTGACCGTCAATGAGAGTTCCCGAGCCGAGGAGGCAATCGGGAAACTTCTTTCTTCAACAGAGCCTGCCCCGGACCCGGCGGACTGGCTCCTGGCTGCGCAAGCGGCCGCCCAGAAAGGTTCGGCGAAAGAAGCTGCGCCTTATCTCGAGAAAATCCTGGCGGACCCCGCGGCGAGCGAGCGTCAGCAGCTTCAAGCGGCTTTGATAGGCCTCGGGATAGCGGCTCAAGACAAGTCCACCACGGCCGATTCACGTCGAGTTGCGACCTGGACGCGCATTCTTCAGCTCTCGCAGGGAACGTCGAGCACGTCGCTCGATGCGCTCCTGGTGCTGGCTCAGCGCTCGCTCTCCCAAGCGGGCACGCCCGGAGCAACGGAAACTGTTTTGTCCTCCGGTGATGCTGTTCCAGTTGAAGAATCCGGAGACGCAAAGAGCACCCTCCCGCAATTCCCTTCGGCTGATCAGGTCGCTGCGACCCTTGATCATCATCCATTGGCCAAGGCTCAACACAAGCTGCTCGCCAGCGATCTGCAGCTGCACGCCGATTCATCGCGACGAGAAGAACTTCTGGCCCGCGCAATTGCGGACTGGAAGGATTCAGATGCTTCCGGACTGGCAGCGCTTGCGACCTGGCTCAATGGCAAGGGCGAACACGAGCGTCAGCTCAATACAATCCCGCTGGAGCGCGCTGTGCAATCGCGCGACCTTTTCCTCCAGCATCTGGATGCGCTCGGTGCGCTGAGCCGCTGGGATGAAATCAAGCGTCTCCTCGATTCGGAGCGGTACCCGCTCGATCCGATGATCCAAAGCATGTACCTCGCGCGTTGTAATGCGCAGCTCGGACAGCGTGCCGCCTCCGAGAACAATTGGCAGCGCGCGCTGGAAGCCGCCGGCGGCGATGTCAGCAAGCTGATGACGCTTGCTCCTTATGCCGAGAAAAATGGAGCCGCCGAGGTGGCGAACGCGGCTTATACGGCTGCGACGGCGCATGCCCCCTTTCTCCGCCCGGCGCAGCAGGGCCGTCTGCGAATGGCGCAGGCCAGTCGCGACACACGCAAGATCCACGGCGTTCTCGCAGAGATGTTAAGTCTTTGGCCGAATGACTCGGCCGTTCAGAACGACGAGGCATATTTTCGGTTGCTCTTGCTGGAACCGAACGTCACCGACGCTTCTGAGCTGAACCAAATACGGGAGCTAGCCGAAGACTTGGTCAACCGGGAGCCGGCCAGTCTGCCGCATCGGACGCTGCTAGCGCTGGCACTACTGCGGGATCAACGTCCCGCCGGCGCGCTCGAGGTTTATAGCGGCATTCAGGTGGCGGCAAACGCGCTGACAGCCTCAGCCTTGGCCATCCACGCAGCCGCGCTCGCGGCGAACGGCAAAACTGAAGACGCCAAAACCGAAGCGGCGCAGGTCCCTCTCGACGCCTTACTTGCGGAAGAACGAATCCTCATTCAAGAGTTGCTGCCCTGAGGGATTAGGTTGGGTCCGTGCCTTGCCGGATCGCTCAAGCCATCGAAACGGCGGCAGAAGGCACCTTCGTCCTAACGAATCGGAAA
>JACCXA010000121.1 GCA_013697365.1 Chthoniobacterales bacterium | reverse complement strand
GTGATGCGCCCACCAGCGCCGCCTCGAAATCGCCCCACCCCAGTCCCAGGTGGCGTTCAAATCGCGGGCTGCGCCGCGAGCATCTCTTTTACTTTGTCCAGGTTCCCATCGCCGGCGACCACGAATTCTTTCGCGCGAGCGCTTTCGATCTGCGGACCACGATTGGGTACACTCGGCGCCGCACTGGAAGGCGCAGGTGATTGCGCGAGCAGGCGCGGCCCGGCGAAGGCGGCCGCGGCAAGCGTCAGGGTGCTGCGGAAGAGAAATGTTTTGCGACTGACTGAAGAGGGCATGAGCCAGCATCGGGCTGCTCGGTTTGGATGCAATGGCGGCGCATGCTCCTGTTTCCTCGCGTTGACCGTGCTCTTGTTTTCACCTGTCTGCCTCATGTGATACACCTGCCACTTTCACTCTCATAGAGTGTATCGGCAGATTGATGCCTGAGTTGCAGGGTAAAAGCTTGAGGATTAGAATCTCTCCGACTTCTGGTCGCGTCCAAGGAGGTCTTCGAGTGCCTGCTCGGGCGGCTTGCCTTCGTGAACGATGCCGTGGATCTGATCGATGATGGGCGTTTCGATATTCAGACGGCGCGCGCATTCGAACGCGCTCTTGGTCGTGGGGATACCTTCAGCGACCATTCGCATCGTCGAGGTGATCTGGGAAAGCGATTGGCCGCGCCCCAACTGCTCGCCGACACGACGATTGCGGCTGTGCTGGCTAAAGCAGGTCGCGATCAAGTCGCCCGCGCCGCTCAGTCCGTAAAACGTCCGGGCTTTTCCGCCCATCGCAGTCCCAAGGCGTAGCAGCTCCGCAAGGGAGCGCGTAACCAGCGCTGCCTTCGAATTGTCGCCCAGCCCAAAACCGTCGCTAATGCCAGCCGCGATCGCGAAGACGTTTTTCAACGCGCCACCCAGCTCGATCCCGGTCGTTTCATCGCTGGAATAAATCCGGAAACGCGCACTACCGAGATGTTGTTGAAGCGCTTCGAGGGCTTCCGGCTGATGACAGCCGAGGACGGTGGCCGTAGGGAGGTCGCGGGACACTTCCACGGCGAGGTTAGGGCCGGAGAGAACTGCAACTGTATGGCTGGGAAAGAGTTCGACGAGGATTTCGGTCATCCGCATGCCCGTGCCGTGCTCGATTCCCTTCGTGCAACTCAAGAGAACCGCTTCTGCCGAGAGATGGAGCCGTATACTCTCGGCCACGGAACGGACAGCAATGGATGGCGTGACAAAGACGACCAGATCGGCCCCCGCGCAATTAGCGATGTCGCTGGTGACTGTGATCGAGGCCGGCAGCTTTACATTGGGAAGATAATCGGCGTTTTCCCGAATCGCGCGGAGCCGCCGCACCCGACCCGGGTCGTGGCCCCATAAAACGATTTCGTGACCCCCTTTTGCCCAAAGCACCGCCAGGGCCGTCCCCCAACTGCCGGCCCCGAGAATCGCGGTTCGCTTGAATTTCACTTTTTGACGAAGCGCGGTTCAGTGCCGTTCAGCAGGCGGGCGATGTTCGAGCGATGACGCCACACGACGAGGGCCGTCATCGCCGCAGAGAAATATAAGAGGACGAAACCTTGCGTCATCTTCAGGCGGACCAGAGCACCAACGGTAAAAGGCAGCGCGAGTGCGGCTAGGATCGATGCGAGCGAGACGTAGCGGGTGGCGAGAAACACAACAAGCCAGACGAGAAAGATGGCGATGGCGGCAAGCGGCAGTACCCCGAAGATCGCGCCCGCTGATGTGGCAACGCCTTTGCCCCCTTTAAACCCAAGCCAGACCGGAAATGAATGGCCAATGACACAGGCGGCAGCCGCAAGAATGGCGAAGAATTCCGCATACTCAGACCCGTGCGATGATTGGCCCGCAAGGAGAAGTGCGACACGAACCGATACAAAACCCTTGAACGCGTCCATGAAAAAGACTCCAAAGCCCCACCACTTTCCAAGGACACGTAACACGTGCGTAGCTCCGATGTTGCCACTTCCGAACTGCCGAACGTCGACGCCGGAAAGCTGTCCCGCAAGATAGCCACTGGGGAAGGATCCCAACAAATATGCGATGATGAAGACACACGTCGCAAGCACCCACATAATGCTTCTATAATTTCGCTGCGGCACAATGGCCGCCCGCGGGCTCCTGAGGTGCGGAAG
>JACCXA010000098.1 GCA_013697365.1 Chthoniobacterales bacterium | reverse complement strand
CTGCCTCCTTCTGATGCTTCCGCTGAGCACATGGATTTGGGAGACGCTGCCGCTCCTCCGTTACACGCAGTTCCCGTGGCGCTTGATGGGACCATTGGCGGCGTTACTTGCGGCAGGAGCAGGGATTGTCTCCGCGCGGCTCATCCTCTCTCGATGGGAGCTGCCCGCGCAGGTGGCCGTGCTGGCGCTCGCAGTCCTGAACGCCTGGCCGGCGATCCGGCAGTATGAGCCACTCGTCCCCGAAATTGTGGGTCGAATCGAGCCGGCACTGACAGCACACAATATCCAGTCGAGCGATCTGCGGACAACGGTGAACGACGAATACCTTCCGCCGGGCGCCGACCTCAGCGAGGTCCAACCGGTCGCAGGGTTCCGGCTTTTCAAGCGATGGGCGTTCCCTGTTTGGACGGCGGCCCGCGACGGCGAGACTCTACCGGCAGAGACCGGCCCCGGAGGCGTTGTTGCGGTCCAAATCAATTCGGAACGGGACAACGTGGTGCTTTCGTTGCGCAAGCCCAGGGTGCGGCGTAGCTGCGAACTTGTCAGCGGAGTTGCGGTCCTGATCCTGATCGCAGTAGCCGCTGCCGGGAGAATGCGCCGCACGAGAACGGCGGAGGCAAACGACTGAGTTTGCGAAACCTCCACAGCCAACGTCTTTTGGAAGCGTGACCTCCCCAGAAGAAAAGAAGCTTCGCACGGTCTCGTTCATTGTGCATGCGACGCGCGGCGTCATTCGCGACCGAAGCTTCCGGCGCAAGGTGATGGCGGCATTGCTCGTGCTCGCCGGGTTGATGCTGACTGGCGGCTCTGCGTTCCTGCGTGATGCCCTGGCTCCTCAGGAGCACGCTGTGCGTTTCATTCTATACTGGCTCGCTTGCGCATGGTTGACGATCACGGCGCTGTTGCTCGCGATATTTGACCTTCTGATCGTGCGCGCGGAGAGCCGCGCAGCTCGAAAGCGCATGAAGGAGCAGTTCCCCGCGCGCGCGGCGGATCTGCGCGAGGAAAACGACATCTCTCGATGAGCTGGAAGACGCGCGAGCAAATGGAGGCCGACGAGCAACGCGTGCTTGCGCCGTTTGCCCAGAGATCTGGAGAATCGCAAGGACGTAAATTCCCCGAGCCGCGTCATGCCTATCGCACCGAATTCCAGCGCGATCGGGCGCGCATCATTCACGCTCGCGCCTTTCGCCGTCTGGAGTACAAGACACAGGTTTTTCTGAATGGGACCGGAGATCACCTTCGCACCCGGCTGACCCATTCGATTGAAGTTGCGTCAATCAGCCGCACGATCGCGCGTGCGCTCTCCCTGAACGAGGACCTGGCCGAGGCGATCGCGCTGGCTCATGATCTCGGACATCCCCCATTCGGGCATTCAGGGGAGGAGATGCTGGCCGAGTGCATGCATGGGCATGGCGGCTTCGAGCATAATGATCAAAGTCTGCGGGTAGTGGATCTGCTCGAATCAGTTTACCCCGATTTCCCGGGATTAAACCTGACGCTCGAGGTGCGCGAAGGGCTGCAAAAGCATCAGGCGTTTTATGATCCCGCCGATCCAACGGAGGAGAAATACAAATGTCCCTCGCTGGAGGCGCAGATCGCAGATCTAGCGGATGAAATTACCTACTACAGCCATGATCTGGATGATGCCCTCGACTTCCAGATCCTCCATCTGACGCAACTCGAAGAGGTTTCAGTCTGGCAGACCAGCCATGCGGCCGTCGCGCTTCGATATCCTGAGGCCCGGGAGCCAGAGCTGCATCAACTCATCATTCGCCAGATTATTGATCGGCAGGTGTGTGACGTTGTCACGACAAGCGCGCGCGCGATTGCCGACCGTGGGGTCAAAAACATCGAGCAAGTGCGACGGCAGGAGAGGCCACTAATTAGCTACAGCAAAGAGTTGCTGGCAGCGAATCAGGACCTACGGCGTTTTCTTTATCAGAACGTCTACTACCATTCGCGTGTGGCGGAGGTGAATCGCCAGGCTTGCGAGATGTTGCGCAGTGTCTTCGAAGGTTACGTCCGCTCACCTGACTTGTTAGGCGAAGGCGCAACTAGGAGAATCGAAACGGAAGGCCTGTATCGAACGGTGTGCGATTACATCGCCGGGATGACGGACCGGTATCTGATGGAAGAACACGCGCGCCTTGTTCCAACCGGTCACAGTGATGCGTCACCGGCTTCATCGCGCAAATAGCGTATGACCAGCCGCAGCCGCTGACTGACGGAAAGCTCTTCGAGGAGCTGTTGCCGCCGAAGAGAATCGCGCACAAACGTCGCGGCCATGAGGTCGGCCAACATCTCGGGATCGCTTAAATCCGCCAGATAGCGGTCCACCTTTTCCGGGAATTCGCGACCGTTTCTCTTAAACTTTTCATAGAGGTCCAGAACTTTTGCCCCAAGCGCTTCCCTCTCGACGGGGGAATCGCCGGCTCTGGACTGCAATGGCTCGATTTCAGCGATTGGGAACGGGCTTTCCTGTGCGAAAGCAGTGAAGCGGACTCGCTGTAAGCCTTGAAGGATAAGATTCGAGGTGCCATCGCCTCGGCCGACGCAGGCGCGAATCAGCCCAACGCTGGCAATGTGCCGAAAATCTTCCGAGGAATACCATTCGGTTCGCTCTGGATTGATCAACGCAACGCAAAACATCCGATCCTCGTCCAGAGCGTGTTCGAGCATGGCGCGATAACGTTCCTCAAAAATGTAGAGGGGAAGGAGTGCATGGGGAAACAGCAGGGCGCCGGGGAGGGGCATCACGGGGACCGCGGGGGGAAGTTGAATGGAAGAGCGCATAAATTCAGAGATTTCCCTCCGTGACCATACGCTGCGGGCCTCCGGCAAGATGGCGAAAGTTACGGCTGCCTTGAATCAAGCCCGAAATCGAACCGATGCAGTTTCTGCCGCATTTCTCGGAGAGAAAGTTGTCCATCCACCTGGGAGCTTCCAAGCGGCGCGTAATTTAAGACCGAACCAAGCTGCATCAGTTGCCGTCTGGCGCGTCGGCCAAACTTCCCCATGCCCATAGCGCCGATCGCCATGTGCTGGCCGCTTAGCGTAAAAAATTCAATGAGTCGATCGAGGTCATCATGGGTATTGGTACGAGTCGCAACCTTGAAGATGTCGGCGCCAAGCGTTGAGGCGGCATGGGCCAGTTTGGCCAACTTTCCGACGCTTGGGGTCTGACTGAAGTCATGGAATGAGATGATCCGGCCGATCCGGCGCCGCTCAGCTTCCCGGAGAATCAGATTCAACTCCGCCGCCGACCGAAGCTCCACATCGACGTATCCCGCCTCGGGCAGGAATCGCAGAAGCAGCTCGAGCCTTTCCTTTGCCGAGAGGGCATTGTGCCCCCCCTCGGCGGAGTGCCTGGCTGTAATGATGATCGGCGCCTGCAACTGGCCGATGGCCGTTTTCACCTGCTGGAGATCGTGATGAAGAGCGTCGAGGCGCAACTCAAAGAGGTCTGGAGGTTGCCGCATCTGGGTCGCCCGCATTAGTTCGCGGGGGGATGCAACGACTGCGACCAGGAGCGGCTTCCCACCAGGAGCTTTGACCGCAGTCGGCGCTGTCATAGTATTGTGGTTCTTCGCCACACGGGGATCCGGCGAATCAAACACCTGACAACATGCTCGCGCGCAAGCAGGAAATTAACACGCAGCTCCAGCAGATCCTCGATGCCTGTCTGCTCGCGCTCACCTTTTTGGTCACCCATACGCTGCGTGACCGCAGTGTGGAGTGGTTCGGCGTGGAGAAGACGATTGATCCCTTTACCAATTATCATTGGCTCATTGTGGTCCTGATGGCGTTTGGGCCGATCGTCCTGGATCTGCAAGGGTTTTATCAGTCGCCGCTGACCAAATCGAAGTGGAAGTCGTTTATCCAAATCGCTCAGGCGATGGCCTATCTGAGCATCGTCGTGAGCGCTTGCGTGATTTTCCTTCGTTTGCCGCTCGCGAACCGTTCTGTCCCCTTGCTCTACATTCCGGCCGCCATCGCGGTTCTTCTTATGAAGGAAAGGGTGATCATTGCCATCATCCGGCGGCGAGCGCGGCGGGGCGAACTGCGTGAACGAATTCTGCTGGCTGGCGTGCCACAGGATATTGCGACGCTGGAAGCCTCTTTTACTCCTGAGCAGAAACTCCTGATGGTGATCGCGGATCGAATTGACATCGAGGCGCAGCCGCTCTCCGACCTCGTGGAGGCGTTGCACAAGCATGCAGTCACCCGGGTGATCTTCGCGGCCGGCCATAGCCAGCTAAACCGGGTCGAACGGGCGATCGGCGCCTGCGAAGTGGAAGGGGTCCCAGCGTGGCTGGTAGCGGATTTCATCCAAACGTCGATCGCGAAACCGGATTTCGACGCCTTTGCGGGGCGCCC
>JACCXA010000064.1 GCA_013697365.1 Chthoniobacterales bacterium | reverse complement strand
GCTCTCATTCACCGGATCGGGCGCAAGCACCTTCACCTTTTGCGCCGTCGCGCGGATCGCGTCGTCGCGCTTGTCGAGCGTCCCTCGAATCGCCACGACCTTTCCCGCCATCAGATCATCGGAAACTTTTGCGTAAACTTCATTCCAAATCACCACTTCCAACGTGCTGGTCAGGTCTTCCAGGAAAACGACCGCGAATGGCTTGCCTTCCTTTTTCGTGAACTTCTTGTCAACCTGCACAAGCGTCCCCGCGATGCGGAAACTGGCTCGGTCTTCAAGTTCCACTAACGAGATAATCGTCTGGTATTTGCCGGCCGCGATCACGGCAGCGTAGGCGTCGAGCGGATGACCTGTGACGTAAAACCCCAGCAACTCCTTCTCGTACGACATCGTCTCGTGCTGAGTCCAGGCAGTCACCTGCCGCGAACTGGGCTTCGAAATCGGCGCCGTCACTTCATCGAAGAGCGAAACCTGACCACTGGCCCTGTCCCGGTGCGAGGCCGAAGCCGCGGCGAGGGACTCATCAATACACGCGAATAGTTCCGCCCGGTCGCGTCTGAGGAAATCGAAAGCGCCCGCTTTGACCAGGCTTTCCAGCATTTTCCGATTGGCGATGCGCGAGTCGAGGCGCCGGCAAAAATCTTCGAGTGAGACGAAATCCCCGGCAAGTTCGCGCTCCCGAATGGCGGCTTCCATCGCGCTCTGTCCGACGTTCTTGATCGCGGCCAGCCCGTAGCGAATGGCGGAGAGCCGTTTCTGTAGCGGCAGGCTTTGACCGCCGTTCTCCGCCGGAGCAGCATCCGCGGTTCGGCGGTCGTAGACCGTCGCCATAGGAGGAGAGACTTCTGGCGTAAATTTCAACCCGCTTCGATTCACATCGGGAGGCAGAATTGGAATTTTCATCCGTTTACACTCCCCAACGAAGACGGAAATCTTTTCCGTGTTGTCGATTTCGTTACTGAGCAATCCGGCCATGAATTCAACCGGATAGTTGGCCTTTAGATACGCGGTCTGGTAGCTGATCAGCCCGTAGGCTGCACTATGGCTTTTGTTGAAGCCGTAGCCGGCAAACTTTTCCAGCAAGTCGAAAACCGCGTTCGCCTTCTTCTCCGGAATCTTGTTCGTCCGCGCGCAGCCTTCGATGAAGATAGCGCGCTCCTTCGCCATCTTTTCCCGGTCCTTTTTCCCCATCGCGCGCCGGAGCAAGTCGGCCTGGCCTAACGAGTAACCACCCAGCCGGCTCGCTGCCGCCATCACCTGCTCCTGGTAGATCATGACGCCGTAAGTGTCAGCGCAGACCTCTTCGAGCAGCGGGTGCTCATACTTGATTTTTGTGAACCCCTTCTTCCGTTTGATGAAATCCGGGATCAACTCCATGGGGCCGGGGCGATAAAGGGCGATCAAAGCGATGATGTCGTCAATCTTCTGCACGTCGAAATTCTTGCAGAGACTCGTCATCCCGCCGGATTCGAGCTGGAAAACGCCGATCGTCTCTCCGCGGTTCAGGAGCGCGAAGGCAGGCTGATTGTCGAAAAGGATTTTGTTGATCGCGAACTCCGGGTCTCGCGCCCGAATAAGTGTCACCGTGTCTTCAATGACCGTGAGCGTCTTCAGGCCCAGGAAGTCCATCTTCAGCATCCCGAGGTCGGTCAGCGGCCCCATTGCAAACTGGCTGATGACGTCCGTTCCCTTGCTGTCGCGGCAGAGCGGGACGTATTCGGAAAGATCGCGATCGCCGATGACTACTCCAGCCGCGTGCACG
This sequence comes from Chthoniobacterales bacterium, assembly GCA_013697365.1. Classification (GTDB taxonomy): domain Bacteria; phylum Verrucomicrobiota; class Verrucomicrobiia; order Chthoniobacterales; family UBA10450; genus JACCTI01. The sequence goes on along the minus strand of JACCXA010000064.1, from coordinate 2,487 downwards.
CCGGCATTGCGCGAAAGACCTTCGAGCACCGTCGCGTAATCCCAGAGTTGCCGGGTAGAGGGCTCGCTCGCGATTGCCTTCTTCAGATCAGGCGTCTTCTCCGCGGCGGCGGCGAGCGTGATATTCAGCTCGTTCGGGATCATCTTCGCGATGCGATCCGCTTCACCGTAGCTCAAGCCAATCACGCGCCCGACGTCGCGCACCACGCTTTTCGCCTTCAGTTTGCCGAAAGTAATGATCTGCGAAACGCGACGATCGCCGTATTTCTGCCGAACGTACTCCAGCACTTCGCCGCGGCGCGCTTCGCAGAAATCGACGTCGATATCCGGCGGCGAAATACGATCCGGATTCATGAAGCGCTCGAAGAGCAGATTGAACTGAAGCGGATCGATATCCGTGATGCCGAGCACATAGGCAACCATCGAGCCGGCAGCCGAGCCACGTCCGGGCCCCACAGGAATGCCTCGCTGCTTCGCGTAATGGATGAAATCCCAGACGATCAGGAAATAGCTGACGAAGCCCGTTTTCTCGAGAACATCGAGCTCGTAATCGAGACGCGTGATCAGCTCCCGGTCAGTGCGATCTCCATAGCGCTCACGCAAGCCCTGGTAGCAAAGCTCGCGCAGGTAAGCCTCGCGTGCCTTTCCATCCGGCGCGGGATATTCAGGGTATTTCGACTTGCCAAACTCCAGGACGAGGTCGCAACGCTCGGCAATTTCCAGGGTATTCGTGAGTGCGCTTGGATGTTCAGAAAAAAGCGCCTGCATTTCGTCGGCTGATTTGAAATAGAGCTCCGGCACGTACCGCATCCGGCGTTCGTCATGCACCATCTTGCCGGTACCGATGCAGATCATAACGTCGTGCGCTTCATGGTGAACGCGTTCCAGGAAATGAACATCGTTCGCCGCCACCAAACCAAGGCCAAACTCCTTTGCCAGCGTCGGCAAGACACGGTTGCACTTTTGCTGCGCTTCGATCCCGTGATCGTGCAGCTCGAGGAAGAAATTCTCCGCGCCCAGAATATCCCGGAAATCAGCCGCGCTCTGCCGCGCTTTCGGAAGATTATCGGACTGGATCGCCATGTTGATCTCCCCCTTCAGGCAGGCGCTCATGCCGATCAGCCCGCTCGAGTGAGCAGCGAGCAATTCTTTGTCAATCCGCGGCTTGTAATGCATGCCGTCGAGATGTGCCGTGGATATCAATTTTACGAGGTTGCGATAACCCGTTTCGTCCTTCGCGAGGAGCGTGAAATGATAAGCTGCGTCGCGTTGATTATTCGGCCGATCCTTGATCGAACCCGGCGCCATGTACGCCTCGCACCCGATGATAGGCTTGACCCCCGCGTCCCTCGCTTCCTGATAAAACTCGATCGCGCCGTATAGATTGCCATGGTCGGTGATCGCCACCGCCGGCATCTCCAGTTCGCTGGCGCGGCGCATCAATTCCTTCATCCGGATCGCTCCATCCAGGAGGGAATATTCGGTGTGCAGATGGAGGTGAACAAAAGGATCGGAAGGCATTCGAACGCATTATAAAGATTCGGCCGGTCGCGGCAAGAAAGGCAACCTTGCGATGCGCTCGCGCTTCCGCCTTCGGCAGTGTGCGCGCGTCGCCGCGCGGAAAGGCGAAGCCGAGTTCGCAGTGCGGAGCCCGCCGGACGATGGACGAAAGCTACCGCCGCGTCGACCCTTGTGGCGCACCGACGACATTCGTGCCGTGATGGATGATGTCGGCATCGAGCGCGCCAACATTTCGGCGTTTCCGAGGGCGGCTCGATGGCGTGCTTTTTTGCTGCCACCTACCTACACCGGTTGAATTCGCTCCTGGTCTGGGGACTCGACTTCACCCATCGCCGGGTGGAAGGAGGGCATCTCACTCACCAGCGGGAAGAGAAGCGCGTGGATGGCCGTCGGGTCGATTTCGGCTGAGTTGGACCGGTCATTTCCAGCATTCGTCGAGCCTGCTCGCTCGTCCCTCGATGCAAGTTCGGCCCCACGCGATTGCCGCTTCGATTTCCTTTGTCGTGATCGGACCGCGCGGCCTAGTTTAGCAATTCGACGGGGTCGCCTTTGCGAATCATTCCTTCCGCGAGCACGGCGCCATAGACACCAGCCATGCCTTCATGCGCCTGCGCGACGGCTTTCAATATCGCCGGCGTTTTTTCCGCAGTGTCGGGATCGAGCGTGATCATCATGCAACGCCCATCGCGCTGGAGAACGGTGACGGTTGCTTTTGAGCCGATGCGCAACGAGCGACCCACGAATTCATCTTCGGCGAAGCCTTCGGATGATATTAGATCGAGATAAATGTTTGCGCGGAAGCGCCGCTTATCGACAGCGACGCCGGTTTCATCGCCCAGTTTTTTCGCCGTTTGCACGGCGAAGATCGACAACGGACGACAATCGGTGATCGCCTTGTCCGAGCGAAGCAATGTGAGCTGGTGCTTTCCGTCGAGGCTAACTCGCAGATGGGCGATCAAGGCTGGGT
>JACCXA010000052.1 GCA_013697365.1 Chthoniobacterales bacterium | reverse complement strand
CCGGATGCTGGAGCCCAGCACACCGATATTCGCACCGTAGATGTGGAGCGAAACTGCCAGTTCATGCCCACCGTTCTCGACGTGGTGGATATCTCCAGGAGGAACCAGCGCCGCCACTGTCCCCACTGGACTGATCGTATGACCCGCGGCGACCAGATGCGCCTCATCGCCGTCCCCGCCGATCCGGTTGTAGACCGTCTCATGCTCCTCGCCGCGATGAACGCCCACGACACACCACGAAACATGATCGTGAATCGGAGTGGCCTGTCCCGGGATCCAGACGAGCGAGACGATCGAAAAACTGCCGTCCGGCTCCACATGCAAAATATGCTGGCGATACATCTCGCCGCCCGGAGCCATTTGCTCAGCGGACAAGAATTCTTCCGAGCCGAGGTAAGGGCGGAGAAGGCCGGCGACGGCCGACCCCGTCTGCTGTGGATTCCGTCCTGCCTTCACCGCGCGCCGAACTTCCGAGACCAGGCTCGAGAGCGCAGGGCTGTGGCCCGGGGGGCGGGTTGAAGCAAGAAGAGTGGCCATTGCGATTGGTTTAGGGGACGGCCCGAGGATATAACAGCAGGGAGCGGCGCGTCACGCGCAGAAATGGCCGGCTGTCTCCGGCGCCTCGATCGGCTCTCCAGGTCTGGCTGCGGAATAGCGGCGCAATGACGAAGCTCGACGGCATGACCGATCCGGCTACCCTGCGAAGATTCACCCGGCTCCGGAACGAACGCGCGCATTTACATTAGTCGAGATCATGATTGTGGTTTCGATCATCGCCTTGCTTGCGGCGATTGCGGTCCCGGGGCTCGTGCGCGCCCGCGAAAGGGCGAAGAAGACGCGGTTTGTAAACGCCTTGCGGGTGGCGCGGGATGCTTTCGAGCTCTACGCCACTGAGCACAATACCTACCCGCCTGATGATGGGCCCGGGGTTCTGCCGCCCGGGATGCAAACCTACTTCGGGAGCAAACTAAACTGGACGGCGCCCTCGCCTATTGGCGGCCAGTGGGACTGGGACAACAACTATCTCGGTATCACCGGGGTCTCTGTCTGGATGACCGCTCTCCCGCGCGAGGAAATGGAGGAAGTCGACCGCATGATTGACGACGGCAATCTCAGCGCCGGGGCCTTCCGGGAGTCGCAGCTGAATCGGTACACGTGGCTGGTTGAGTAAGATTCCGAGGCCAATCACCCACCAGCCGGCCACGCGCTACATTTATAGGGAAACCTGCAGCTCTTGCGAGCTGTCGCTTTCAAAACCGGCGCCGGTATAGCAGGAGACGCTGAGCACGAATTTCTTGTCGCCGTCGACCGGCAGGTCGAGGGCGGCTTGCGTCACGTTGTCAACGTCAACATGCCACTCGAAAGCTTCGCCCTCCTTTCGGTAATGAAGCCGGTAACCCGTTACGGTTGGAACAGCATCCCAGGCAAGCTTCACGCTCTGAGTTGGCGGTCCCGTCCGGAGTCGGAAGAACATCTGGCTCGCGCCGTAGGTTGCGATTTTCGCGCTCACGAGCTGCATCCACGTTTCCGTTTTCGTGACGGTGTCGATTGACTCCGCGAATTCCCAATGCGCGAGATCGGTCGATCGTTCGAGCTGGATCTGGGACGAAGGAAATCTGGCATAAAGGGCCGTCACTTCCCCGTTCCGGACCTCAAGATGAAGGACCTGATTCGAATAGGAGCGAAGGCGGCAAGGAGAGAACCGCGGCAGCCATCAGGCCCGCCGCCAAAGCCCATTTTCGATTTGATCTAAACACTGTTTTCATTCGGTTCGCGCCGGACGTTGCTTTTACCGGAGAACGTGTCTTTGGCGAGAAGAATGCCTTGAAACAAGGCGTAATTGTGACCGTTATCGCTTTTCAGACTCCGCAGGGCCCCTTTGGTGCAGGTTTGGCGAGCTGCCATTCGCCGGGGCCAAAATCTGAATCCAATTTCCGCGCCCGCCGCATCTCAAGGGAAAGCCATGATTCAGGATTTCAAATTCGCCCTCCGGCAACTCATCAAAGCGCCGGGCTTCACTTCCATCGCCATCCTCACGCTGGCCCTCGCCATCGGAGTGAACGCGGCGATCTTCTCACTCGTTAACGGCGTCATTCTGAAGCCCGTCGTCCCTCTCCGTCCACACGAAGTGGTCAACCTCTTCAGTGCGCGGCAGGGCGCGAGCAAGGATTACCGGCAGTTTTCGCATCAGGAATTCGTAGCCCTACGCGAAAGCACCGATGTGTTTACGGACGTGGCCGCCGTGCAATTTGCGCTCGCCGGCCTCGGGCGAG
>JACCXA010000039.1 GCA_013697365.1 Chthoniobacterales bacterium | reverse complement strand
CGGTGCAGCTGGCGGTCGCCGGCTACCGGGTCGGGATTCATTACCATTCCAATCGGGGTGCGGCTGAGGAGACGCTCCGCCTGTTGGCACGGGACGAGCACGTTTTGCTGGCCGCGGACCTATCGGTGGCTGAAGGGGCTGCCATCCTGGCCGAGGCCGCTTTGCGGGAACTTGGTGGTCGCATCGATGTCCTAATCAACAATGCTGGCGTCTACCTCGAGACGCCCCTTCTCGAAGAGATAAAGCTCGAGGATTGGCAGGCCAGCGTGCGCGCGCAGATGCAGGTAAACTTCTTCGCTGGCGCAGAGCTGGCCTGCCTCCTTGCGCCCGGCATGGCGGAGGGGAGATGGGGGCGCATTATTCAAATCGCCAGCCGCTCCGGTCTTCAAGGGGAAGGGCGCTTCTCGGGGTACTCCGCCAGCAAAGCCGCGCAGATTGCTTTTACCAAGTCACTCGCCAGGGAACTGGCGGCCAGCGGTATCGGTTGTTTCTCGGTCGCCCCCGGCTGGGTTGCCACCGACATGTCAGCAGAAGCTATCGCGCGCGACGGCGAGGCCATCCGCGCCGGCATCCCCGCTGGCCGCGTCGCGACGCCCGAAGATATTGCGCAACTCGTGGGCTATCTGGTCACCCCGGCGGCGGATTATCTGACCGGCAATACGATCGACGTAAACGGGGCCTCTTATCTTCGTTGAGACGCAGACACGGAGTTGCGGCGCGACGGAGAAGCGGGAAATATTCCTCATGTGCCGGAACATCAAAACGCTGCATAACTTCGCGCCGCCCGCGACCGACGAGGAAATTCAAGCCTCTGCATTACAGTTCGTCCGCAAGCTGAGCGGTTTCGGCAAACCGTCCAAAGTGAACGAAGCGGCCTTCGAGCGGGCCGTGGATCGAATTGCGGAAGCAGCACACGAGCTTCTGGGGTCTCTTGTCACAAATGCTCCGCCGCGCGACCGCGAGGTCGCAGCGGCCAAAGCCCGCCTCCAATCGGCGGAGCGGTTCGCCGGCTCGGCTGCGTAGGCGCGTCACAGCCGCCGTTTACTTAGGGCGCTCCGGGGACGATGGCGACTTCGTCGCCCTCGGCGAAATTGCCCAGCTTGCGAAACTTCTCGTAGCGCGCCTTCAAGAGATCCTCTGTCGCGAGCGCACCTATTCGTTCCAGATTTCGTCGCAAGGCCGTGCCGAGATGCGCCGCGGCGGAATCATGATCGCGATGCGCTCCGCCGTCCGGTTCCGCGACGACTTCATCGACGACACCGAGCCGCATCAAGTCATCGGCCGTGAGCTTGAGCGCTTCCGCCGCTTCCGGCGCATGCCGCCGATCCTTCCATAAAATCGCGGAGCATGCTTCCGGACTGATGACGGAATAATAGGCGTTCTCCAGGATCAGGACGCGGTCGGCGACGCCAATGCCAAGCGCACCACCGGAGCCACCTTCACCGATGACCACGGCCACGATCGGCACGCGCAGATTCATCATTTCGCGGAGGTTCACGGCAATGGCTTCCGCGATGTGGCGTTCTTCCGAGCCGATCCCCGGATAGGCCCCGGGCGTGTCGATCAGGCAAATTACCGGGAGGTTGAACTTTTCCGCCAGCCGCATCAGACGCAGCGCCTTGCGGTATCCTTCCGGATAGGCGCATCCGAAATTCCGCAGCACATTTTCCTTCGTATCACGCCCCTTCTGCTGGGTAATGACGACGCAACGCCGTGATCCCAGGGTCGCGAGGCCGCACGGCATTGCCTTGTCGTCACCGAAGACGCGGTCGCCGTGCAGCTCCACCCACTCGGTAAAACAACGCCCGATGTAATCGAGCGCGAACGGCCGCTGGGAGTGGCGGGCGATCTGCACGCGCTGCCATGCTGTCAGGTTGCCATAAATCTCGCGCCGCGTTTCGCGGATCTTGGCTTCCATTGATTCCACTTCGCTCTCGAAGTCGATCTCGTGCTCGTTCGATTGATTCTTCAGGTCCTGTAGCCGGCGCTGCAATTCCAGAATCGGCTTCTCAAAATCGAGCGGCTGAACGTCCATCGGGGTCAGTTAGATTATGGAATCGCTACGATTGGCGAGAACAGCTTCGGCGTTTGGACAATCAGACGGTTCAAGGTTGGACCGTTAGTCGGTAATGGTGACAGCGGTCTTGCTATTAACAAGGCCACTCAGTTCCTCGACATCGGCCGGCGCGAGCGCGAAGCCGGTGGGTGGCGGGGGCACTCCGCCTGGCTGGGGCGTGCTGGCCGAGGGTTCGGCATAAATGACATGGCCCGGCGTCTGCAAGCGAATCCACCGTGTGCTGCCGGTGAATTCCTTTGTCCCGAAGCCCACGCGCTTGCCGCCCCGCCAGGCCATCGTTTCGGCAACGCGGGTCACAATCCGCGCCTGCTGCCGCGGCGGGAGCTTGACGCTTCGGATCTTGTAGCGCTTGAAAAAATTTCCCTTGTCCAGCAAGACCGCGTCCTGCGCTTTGCGCTGGATAAAGATAGAAAATTCCGGATGCGAAATCAGCAGCCGATCGCCGATATGCAGCATCGTGCCGTTCAGGTTGTTCGTGCGCATGATCAACTCCGCCGTCGTTTTGGTCTTGGAGGCGACGCGCGCCAGGACATCTCCGCTTTTCACGACGTATTCCTGCTTCTCCGGCGTTCGGACTTTAGAGAAGAGAATATCCATATTCACATCGCCGAGGACGTCTTTTGCCGCCTCCGTGTGCAAGCCGTTGGGATATCTTTGCAGGAAGCTGGTGAGCGCACCGCGTGCTTCCACGAGTTTGCCTTCCTGGCGCAACCGGGCCGCGGCCTGGAACTCTGGCAGGCTCACATCGATCCGCGGCTCGTCTGGCACCTGGCCGCTTTGCTCGGCGCGCACCGCCAACTCCGGCTTGACGATGATGTGATAGCCGAAGAATGCGGCGCTGCCGAAGATCGTTACCGCGAGAAGGAAGGCGAAAAGCCATTTCATGAGAAAGCCGCGCGAGAATCGTTCCGGACGGCAACGCTACGGCCTGCGACCGCGACGCCACTCCCAGAGCGTCGCGAATTCTAGCGCGGGTTTTCGCAGCCCCAGGTGTTCTGGCAATCCCGGCAGTAAAATTCTTTCTGGAACAATTTCACCGCGAAAAGCAGATTCGCGATCCAGGGCGTGTGAAACTTCCGCGTCATTTGCGGATATTCGATCCGCGGCGACTGGCAGTTTGGGCAGCGGATGGCCGCGCCGATCTCAGGATCGCTCGGCTCCCACTCCACCATCAGGCCGTGAGCCTTCTCAAAGTCCGGCTCGTGGACCATGACCTTCGCGTTCGCCTGCGGTTTGCCCATGAACGCGACCGCCTGCACTTGTCCTTCATTATGGACGTCTGCTTTTACCCCTGCTTCTTGCAGGCGATCTTTGAGATGTTTGGCTTTGGCAGGTTCGTTGAACGTTGCAATCGTCACCATAAGGTCAGTCTTTCGCTCGGCCGCACCGTGGCCCCAATCAAACATCAACAAGCGGAAGAGTGCAAGATTCCGGCGCCATCCTGCTTTTGCTCCTGCTCTTCTGCCGAGAATTCAGATCAAGAGTAGGATCAGGATCAAGCGCAGGAGTCAGGCGGTCAGAGGTGGGAACCATTGATAAAGCATCAGGTAAACAATCACGCCCGTGACGGAGACATAGAGCCAGATCGGCATCGTCCAGCGCCCCATGCGCCGATGTTTATCCCACCTTCGGCGGAACACCGGCACGAGAGTGACAACGACAAGCGGCAGAATGACAAACGCGAGCAGGATGTGCGTGACGAGGATGGTAAAGTAGATCGGACGAACGATTCCCTGCCCGGAGAAGAGCGTTGCCTGCCCGCCACGCGCGTAATGATAGGTCAGGTAGGAAACGAGGAAGAGAGCGGAAGTGAATACCGCGGCTATCATGCAGGCGACGTGTTGCCGCCAATGCCCGCGTCGAATGAAGTACCAGCCGGCCGAAATGAAAACGGTGCTGACCGCGTTCAGGGAGGCGTTCAGTGCAGGCAGGTCGGAGATGGTCATGCCGGAGGAGACGTAAGCGATGCCGCGCGAACTCCCGACCTCGCTTAAGCGCCCGCTGGGGGGCGCGGAGGGATCGCGATCACCAGCCCGGCAAGCAGAAAGACAAGCGCGGCCGAGAGCAGGCAGTAATCGCAAAAGGCGTGCAGCACATACGCTTGCACGTAGAGCAACCAGAGCGTGCTAAGAAACATGAGTCCCACGATCGCGGCGAGCGCATCCGGCGCACGGCGATAGCCAAAGGCGGAGAGAGTCGCGGCGCTGAAAGCGGCGAAATAGCCGAGCGCCCCCAGAGCGGCGAGCGGGAATCCGCCCACGCTGGCGTAGACACTTCGCAAAACCTGCGAGCAACCGGCGGAGGCTACGCAAATCACGTTAGCGCCTGCCAGGTGGGACGCGGTCAGATACGTCGTCTCGGCAATTCCGACCGCGGCGATCACGGCGGCGATGGAGTAGACCATCATCCGCATCCGGTTGAGCACCGGCTTTTGGGCTTTGGCCGCGAGAGTTTTTTTGCGCTTGCTCACGGGGCTGTTGGAGAAGGCACTACAACTGCCGCGGGAGTCGGGGAGGGCAATGGCGTCGGCGTTGGGAATGGGT
>JACCXA010000306.1 GCA_013697365.1 Chthoniobacterales bacterium | reverse complement strand
AGATTATCCCTACGGTTTCCATGACGAGACGAAAATTCGCCAGTTCCTGGAAGGAGCGGAATTCCAAGACATCAAAATGACCCCGATCGAGCTTGCGAGTGTCAGCGAGACGGCGCTGGACGCGGCCCGTGGGCTGATGCAGGGCACACCGGTAATGATGGCGGTGAAGGAGCGCGACGCGACGCAGATTCAACCCCTGACGGATGCGGTCGCGGCAGCACTGGAGCGCGAATGCGGCGGGAAACCTTGTCGCGGCAAAATGCGCGCGCTGGTCTGGGCGGCGACTCGTTAGGCGTTCATCTCCCGGAAAACCCTCGCACCGATTTCGAAGGAGTGGAGGCGCGCCGGGTGGTCGTGAATCTGTCCGGTCAGGATGATCTCGTCTGCGCTGGTTTCCGTCAGAAATTGCTCCAGACGCCTTTGCACCGTCGACGGCGATCCGATCGCAGAGTAGCGCATCCGTTCTTCCACGGCGGCGCGTTCGGCCGGGCTCCAGCGGGCCTGCATGCTCTCGACCGGGGCCGGCAGTTCACTCGGATGGCCGCGGACGAGGTTGAGGAACATGAGCTGCGCGGACGTCGCCAGGCGTTGCGCTTCGGCCTCGGTCGCCGCGGCGAAAAGACCGACGCCGATCATGGCGTGCGGATGATCGAGCTGCGCGGAGGGCTTGAATTCTCTCCGGTAAATCTCGAGCGCAACATGGAGATACTCAGGCGCGAAATGCGACGCGAAGGCGAATGGCAATCGGAGTTCCGCCGCGAGATGAGCACTGAAATCGCTGGAGCCAAGAAGATACAGTGGCACGTCCAGCCCGGCGCCGGGCACGGCGCGCAAACGCTGGCCCGGTGTCGCTGGCCGGAAATACGATTGAAGCTCGAGCACGTCTTGCGGGAAAGTGTCGCCACTTCCTCCGGCCAAGCGCCGCAGCGCGCGTGCAGTGAGTTGATCGCTCCCCGGCGCGCGGCCCAGCCCCAGATCGATCCGTCCCGGATGAAGCGAGGCCAGCGTGCCGAACTGCTCCGCGATGGCGAGAGGAGCGTGATTCGGCAGCATGATTCCCCCAGCCCCGACCCGGATCGTCTTCGTCGCGGCAGCCACGTGGCTGATGACGACAGAGGTCGCCGCGCTCGCGATGCCTCGCATATTGTGATGCTCGGCAAGCCAGTAGCGGTGGTAACCCCACGCCTCCGCGTGTTGCGCGAGATCGGCTGAATTCCGAAAAGCCTGGGCCGCATCGCCGCCTTCAACAATAGGCGACAAATCGAGGATGGAGTAGATCAGCATACCCGGCCACGGTAGCGCTCGCACACAGAGCGTCACCTTTACACTCTGCCAACTTCCAGCCGTCTGACGCGCGGCTCGCTTTCGGCCGGCAACGAAGAGAAATCAGCCGACCAGGTTGGCGACAGCGGCTGTGAGAATGGTCTTCGCGGCGAACTAAACCGCTCTGCACTTCGACGATCGGGGAAACCGTGAGAACGACGTAAAGCAAAGTGACGCTGGAGCCGACCACCGCGACGCAGCGCAAGCTGAGGGGCGAGCGTCACGAGACCGACGAAGAGGATAGAATTTTACCGGCGTCTTGTACTGCGGGTGCCAGCCGGGCACGATCGCGTCCCACGAGATGGGAAGGGAGGCGCCGGAGCGCGAATCTTTATCGAGATACGCGTTGTGTAAGTCGTTGAACCGACGAGAGTGCAGCTCAGTTCGCCGATTGCGAGCCATCCAGAACGACCATGAGCGTCTGTAGGGGCAGTCCATCGCAATCGCCGGCTGCCTCCGTCCTATGAATGCCAAACTTCTCGAAGCTGCTTCAATCGTCATTCCGAGCCAGCAGATGCTGGTTAATGTTATTTCACGGCGCGTGAAGCAACTCGCGCGTGGTCATCGGGCCTTGGTGCCGTTTGTGCCAGGAATGGGGTTGGCGGACGTAGCGCTGACGGAAGTGATCGAGAAGAAGCTGACTTTTGAGTCGACCCTCGGGCAGGACGCAAAGCCAGAATCGGAGAAGGTTCTCCCCTTCCCGATGGCCGCGATAAAGAAGGCCGCCTAAAAGTCTTCGCGTCCAGTCGACTATCGCGGGGCGAATATCCTCCGCATGACTTCGACCAAAGCATACGCCGCGCAATCGGCCACCTCTCCGCTCACGCCTTTTTCTCTTGAACGCCGCGAGCCGACGCCCGCGGACGTTGAGCTTGAGATTTTCTTCTGCGGCGTCTGCCATTCCGATTTGCACACGGTGCGCAATGAATGGGGCGGCACGACTTTCCCCTGCGTTGCCGGACATGAAATGGTCGGCCGCGTGACGAGGGTTGGGAAGTCAGTCAAAGCTTTTAAGCCTGGCGATCCTGCGGCTGTCGGTTGCATGGTGGATTCAGATCGCACCTGTCGGAATTGCAAAGACAACCTCGAGCAGTATTGCGACAGCCGGGCAACCTTCACTTACAACAGCCCGGACAAACAGACGGGCGGAGTTACCTATGGCGGATATTCCAAGAAGATCGTGGTCGACGAGGCTTTCGTTCTTCGCGTCTCGGAAAAAGTTGACCTCGCCGCGACGGCTCCGCTTTTGTGTGCGGGCATCACGACGTACTCACCGCTGCGGCATTGGAAAGTGACGAAAGGTCAAAAGGTCGGAGTCGTCGGACTCGGAGGTCT
>JACCXA010000285.1 GCA_013697365.1 Chthoniobacterales bacterium | reverse complement strand
CACCCCTTCAGGGCGCGGAGACTTGTCCCACTTGGAACTCCGCATCCCTCGTAGAGGGTGGAACCTGTGTCGCCACCGAGGGGTTAAAGGTGGGACAAGTTCCACCCCCGGTCGCACGATTCATTTTCTCGCATAAGTGCCTTTCGTTTAGGGTGTTTTAGGATGTGCAGGGGTGATTCGACATCGGGACAACTCGACCGCGAACCCTCATGGTCGTTATTACCTACCGGATCACAACCCCTTTGACTTTATATGACATATATTGTCTGATGTTATATGGCCGGAAATGGGGACAGCTTCTCAATCAGAAATGCTTCTCCCCGTCTCGGAACCCAGCGGAGATCGTAACAACCGAGGCCGATGCTCCTATCCCGAGATCGGGGCAGCTATCGCTTTCGAGAGCCCAAATGTTTCGTGGGTCACTTGCGCAGCGCGGTCTGCGTCGGCTCCGTCGATTACGACCGCTATTTTGATCTCCGAGGTCGATATCAGCTGAATATTGATTTCGCTGCGGCCGAGGCAGTCGAAAAGACGCGTCGCGACCCCAGAGTGCGATCGCATGCCGATGCCCACGACGCTCAGCTTCGCAACCCCGCTTTCAGTTGAAAGTCGTTTTGCACCAATCTCGTTCACGACGCCAGCAAGGAGCTCTTCCGCTCGCGGCAGATCAGCCTCGTGGATTGTGAAAGAGATGTCCGTCAAGTTACGGTCGGAGGCATTCTGGACGATCATGTCGACGGAGATGTTCGCTGCGGAGACGGCCGAAAAAATGCGACTCGCGCTCCCGGGGACATCGGGAACGCCGGAAACGGTAACCTTGGCCTGCTTTCGCTCCACGCTGATCCCACGGATCACGACGTCTTCCATGTTCGCGGTTTCTTCCCTGGCGACGGTGCCTGAGTTGGGATTGAAACTGGAGCGCACCTCGAACGGAACGCCGAATTTCTTGGCAAACTCCACGGCGCGCGATTGCATTACCTTGGAGCCCGCTCCCGCCATCTCTAGGAGCTCGTCGTAAGCGATTTCTTCCAGCTTGAGCGCGTCTGGGACGACTCGCGGATCGCAGGTGAAGACACCGTCCACGTCCGTATAAATCTGACAGGCATCCGCGTTTAAAGCGCCGGCTAATGCGATCGCGGTCAAATCTGAGCCGCCGCGGCCGAGTGTTGTTGTCTCACCCTCGGCGGTCTGACCCTGGAAACCAGCCACCACGACGATGTAGTCGTCCTGGAGCAATTCGTGGATCTGCTTTGGACTGATGTTGGCTATCTTCGCCTTCGTGTGTATGCGGTCGGTAAGGACACCGGCTTGTGCGCCCGTGAGTGAAATCGCTTTTGCTCCGAGGGCGTTCACAGCCATTGCGACGAGAGCCATGGCGGCTTGTTCACCGGTCGCCAGCAGGACGTCCATTTCCCGTTCGGAGGGTTTCGGCGAAAGTTCACCCGCAAGTTTGATCAGCCCATCCGTGACACCTGCCATGGCGGAAACGACCGCCACCACCCGGCAACCGCTCTGCTGCGTTTCAACCAAACGCTCCGCAACTTTCAAGATGCGCTCGGAGCCGCCAACCGAGGTGCCTCCATATTTCTGGACGATCAGGCGCATGACTCAACTGCTACTGTGATGGAAGTTGCGGCGGCACGAACGAGACGGTTCTCGCGAAAGTGGTCTCAGTGTCAACCCTCCGATCCCTCAGAAGCCAATTGCTCTCAGGACTTCGGCCTCGCTAGGACGGACCGATGACTCCGTCGTGAAGCGCACCGCATCCGGATCTTTCAACCCATGTCCCGTCACTGTGCAGACGATCTGGCTGCCATCCTCGATACCGCGCGTTCGCAACGCACTCGCCCTTCCCGTGTCACAACACTTGAACAAACCGGCGATGGAGGCAGCGCTCGCCGGCTCAACGAAAATACCCTCGTGGCCGGCTAACCAACGCTGCGCTTCCAGGATTTCGTCATCCGTTACGATATCAATCGCGCCGCCGGAGTCCCGCAGCGCCGCTTTCGCGAGATCCCAACTTGCGGGGTTACCAATCCGGATCGCAGACGCAATCGTCTCCGGCTGCTCAATAGTCTTGCCGTGAAAAATGGGCGCTGAACCCGCTGCCTGAAATCCCAGCATAGCGGGAAGCTTGCTGGCCTTTTCTGCTGCGAGATACTCGCGATAGCCCGCCCAGTAGGCAGTGATATTACCAGCGTTGCCGACTGGCAACAGATGTAAATCCGGAGCGTCGCCTAGCTCTTCAACGATCTCGAAGGCCGCAGATTTTTGTCCCGCGATGCGGTCGGGGTTGATGGAATTCACGACTGCGAATTCGGGGCGCTTTCCGAGTTCTCGCACCACCCGCAAGGCGTCATCGAAATTGCCTTCGATCGCGACAACCCGGGCGCCGTAAGCATAGGCCTGCACCATTTTCCCGCTTGCAATCTTCCCGGCCGGCAGGATAACCGCGCAGCGGATCCCAGCCCGCGCTGCATACGCGGCGGCGGAAGCCGAAGTGTTCCCGGTGGACGCGCAAACAACGGCCTGCATCCCCCGCTCCACCGCTTTCGAAACGGCGACCGTCATGCCACGGTCTTTAAATGAGCATGTCGGATTCAGACCCTCGTACTTGACGAAGACCTCGCAGCCGCGGCCAACCTGCGCGGAAAGCTTCGGGCATGGAATGAGCGGAGTATTTCCTTCGCCTAACGAAATAATCGGCGTTGCTGCAGAGACCGGCAGGAACTCCCGGTAGCGTTCGATCACTCCCCTCCTCTGCTCGCGCGGTGCGGTTGCCAGGGTCATCTCACGCACTCCTATATCGGATGGGGGCGGCGCGCACCTGCAAGCTGTCGTCCGTGACGAGCGCCCTTAGTTGGCTACCTTCGCCTATGCACCGGAAACAATCTTTGTCGTTGGCGTTAGCGCTAGGTTTCACCGTTATCTGCGCGCCGAATGGCTCAGCGCAAATCGAACGTGGCGCCCAGGCTCACGGCGGCCTCGCAAAATGGCGCGGGTTTGGGACGGTGGAATTCGATTCCACTTTCGAAAACGCAAGGGGTCTGAAGAAGGATCATCAGCTGTTTAATCTGCGCACGCGCGATGGCTTGATTACCGCCGAAACGTACACGCTCGGCGCCAGCAAAGGCGAGGTCTGGATCAAGCCCGCTCTCGACTCGTTAGGCGGCACTCCTCCGCGCTTCTACATTTGGACACCATTTTACTTTTTCGGAATGCCGTTCGTCTTTGCCGATCCGGGCGCCGTGCATGAGTCGCTTGGGAAAAAAATGTTTCAGGAGCGCGAGTACGACGTTGTGAAAATCACCTTCCAGGCGGGCACGGGTGATTCTTCGGAAGACTTCTACGTCGCCTACTTTGATGCGGAGTCGGGCAAACTGAAGCTCGCTTCCTACGTCGTCACTTACCCGTCGCTCCGAAAAGGGAAACCGATCGACCAACTCGAACAACACGCCATCGTATTCCAGGAATGGCAGGACGCCGATGGATTAATCGTCCCGAAGGTCGCGCAATACTTCGATTGGAAGAACGACAACATCGAAGGCGAGGCGCTCGGAAACATGAGCTTCCTCAACGTCCGATTCTCCGGGCCGACGCCGGACGACGCGAAGTTTGTAAAACCACCGGAAGCCCTGATCGCACCGCGCGGTTAGTTGAGAGTTCGAGAACTGACAGGTAAGAGTAATTGCCCGTCGCTTGCCGCACTCGATTTGCACCTTCCCGCCTTATGCCGTCCCTAAACCAAGAAGATAAGCTTCGCCTGCTCACCATCCTCTTGGAAAGCCGACATGGAGACTTGCGCGAGCAGAATTTGAATCGCCAGGGTAAGGGCCACTTCCACGTTTCCGGGATGGGACACGAAGCGCTCGCCGCGCTGGGCATGGCGATGCGCGAAGGCGATTATGTTTGCCCCTACTACCGCGATCGCGGCCTCGTCTTGGGGCGTGGCGTCGCTTCTCATGAACTGGCTCTGGATTACTTTGCGAAGCGCAAAGGCCAGAGCCATGGCCGCCAGATGCCGTCCCACTACAGCTATGCCGCGCGCGGGATCTGGAGCGTACCGACGCCGACCGGTTCGCAACTTCTTCCCGCCTGCGGGATCGCGTGGGGCATTCGGCTCGACGAGAAACCGAACGTGGTCGTGACCACGATCGGCGATGCCGCGACTCGTCAGGGCGACTTCTTCGAGGCGGTTTGTTTCGCGAAGGAGAGGAAGCTGCCGGTCCTCTTCGTCGTGGAAGACAACAAGTATGGCATCAGCAGCCCCACGCGCGACATCACACCACGCGCGCTCGATGTCCTGCAGCCTAACGACTGGCAGGAAGTGGACGGTTCGGATGTGCAGCAGGTTTACGACGCGGGCGTGAAAGCGTTCGAAGCGATGCGCGCTGGCGCGGGGCCGGCGTTTTTCTGGGTGAACATGGAACGCCTCTCCAGCCACACCAGCTCGGATGACCACAAGCTTTACCGCAGTGCCGAGGAAATCGAGGGTCTCGAGAAAGGCGATCCGCTCAAGGTCTGGAGTGATCGTTTGATTCGCGAAGGAGCAATCACCACAGAAGATTACGCAAAGCTGGACAAGGAGATTAAGGAGCGCGTCCGGAAGGAGTTTCTCGAGGCCGAGCGCGAGCAGGACCCAACGGCCGACGAACTGGAATTACAGGTCACGGGCGAGTTGCCACAGCTTGATGATGAAGTGCTGCCGCCTGGCAAATATCGAATCGGCGATACCGTCAATCAGACCCTCCGCTTGGGGCTACAGCGCAGCTCGGATCGCATTATCTTCGGCGAGGACGTCGAAGACCCGAAAGGTGGCGTGTTCCGGCTCACGCAGCGGCTTTCCACCGAATTCCCAAAGCAGGTTTACAATTCGCCGCTCGCGGAATCTACGATTATGGGCGTCGCGTGCGGGCTGGCTTCCTACGGCAAACGCCCCGTTTTCGAGCTGCAGTTCATTGACTTCATCGGACCAGGCTGGAACCAGCTCGTCACCAATCTCGCCACGTTGCGCTGGCGATCATTCGGAACCTGGACTTGCCCCGTCGTGATCTACGCACCCTACGGCGCATACCTGCCTGGCGGGAGCTTGTGGCATAGCCAGGCCAACGAAGCGGCGCTCGCGCACTTCCCCGGGATCAACGTCGCTATCCCGAGCACGCCGGAGGATGCCGCCGGTCTGCTCTGGACTGCGATGCATTGCGACGACCCGACGTTCGTCCTGATCCCGAAGCATCTGCTTTGGGCTGAACACGAATCGAAGGAGCCAGTAAAAGCGGTGCCGCTCGGCGTGGCGCGCAAGCGGCATAGCGGATCGGATGTAACGCTGGTGGCGTGGGGCAACACCGTCGAAAAATCTCTCGAAGCACTGGAGAAAATCGGCTCCGAGATGAGCGTCGATCTTCTTGATCTGCGATCTCTGGTGCCGTGGGATCGCGCTGCGGTCGAGGAATCCGTCCGAAGAACCGGCCGCCTCGTCGTCGTCCAGGAAGACAGTGAGAACTGCAGCGTTGGGCAGATGATTATCTCGCACCTCGCAGCGCAGCCCGAAATCTGGAGCGAGCTTGTCAGTCCTCCCATTCTCGTCAGCAAAACGAATGTGATGATCGGCTACAACCCGATCTATGAATACGCCGCCTTGCCGGATGTGGAGCGGATCGTGGCGGCGTTGCAGCGGTCGATGTCGGTCAGGGGCGAACGCGTCGCCCTCCATGCCGGAGGACCAACTCCGCAGCTCGCTCCGGTGCAGAATCGCGCGGAGGCAGCAGCTGCGAAAGCTGAAGCAGCGCAAGACGCCGGCGCCACCAAACAACGCCCGCAAATCATTACCGTCCCGATCATGGGAGAAGGCATTCGCAACGCGAAGGTCGTCGCGCTGCTGAAGAATCCCGGTGATCCTGTGGAACTCGACGATCCGCTTTGCGAAGTCGAGACAGACAAAGCCGTTTATCCGATCGAGTCCTCCTTCGCTGGAACGATGGGCGATTGGAAAACGGACGTTGGAGCCACGGTCGACATCGGACAGGAGATCGGAACGGTTCTCAGTTCGGATTTGTCGTCGTGGGACGATCAGCTCGAGGCGAAAGCTGAAGTCTCACCGGACCGTAATGGTTTGCAGGATGCCCGGGCAGCGTCCGACGGAGCAGATGGAAAAGTCCCAACGCCAATCAGGTGCGAACCGGTGAAAATTGAACCCGCCTTGTCGCCCACGATCACGCGGCGACTTAGCCGCGTCGTGCCCGCCAATCTTCAAATCGATGCGCGCTGGGATGCGCTGCGTGCCGCGCGCGCCGCCGCGAAGAAGTCCGACGGTGAGAGCGCAGCCTCACCCAGCGTAATGATCGCCTGGGCCGTAGTCCGCGCGATGGAGAAACATGCTCCTTTCCGGCGAATGATGCTCGAGGATGATTCCATCGTTGAGCACGCCGAGTTCGACCTCGGGGTCGCGGTCTCACTCGAAAACGATCGCCTCGCCACCGCGGTGGTGACGAAAGCCAACAAACGCGATTGGCCGGACTTCGTCCGGCGTTACAACGAGACCGTCGAGGAAACGCGCGGCGGCCGTGTCGATGCCGTGAACGCGCCGGTTGTCATCAGTAGTCTCGGCGCATTTGGTGTGCGCGCGGCGGCGCCGATCGTGGTGCCGCCATCCGTCGGCACGCTCTTCGTTGGCTCAGCCCATCAGGAGATGCAGGCAAATGGCCAGAAGAACGAAATGGTCGAGGTCATTACTCTCTCGCTCACCTTTGATCACCGAGTCGTGAACGGCGCCGGTGCGGCCAGCTTCGTGCACGACATCAAGAAAGAGATCGAAAGCTTCGCGATTCCAACCGCCGCGGCGGAAATCCGCTAGCGCTTTTTTCCGGCGTGGCCTGGCTCGGCATTCCAGACCTTGGAAAGCGATGAGTGCGGTGCGTTCGGAATCTGGTCGTAGTGCGACGTGTCGTTGAAGAGCGTCAGGCGCGCATGGCTCGGATCTTTGAAATCGACGATGCTGAGCGAGGCCGGTTTTAGATCGAGGTTATCGCGATAGCGGCGCGGATCGAACCCAAGCAGCGAGCTAAGCAACAACCGGATTGTCGCCTTGTGCGAGACCACGAGGACGGTAGCACCCGGGTGCGCGCGCACGATCTCGATCAGCACCGGCAAGGCACGCGCCGTCACCGCCAGCCCGCTCTCGCCGCCCTCCGGTGCAAAGGTATAAGGATCGTTTTCCCATTCCGTCGCTTCGATTGGAAAACGTTCTTCCACTTCGCGCCTCGTAAGCTGCTCCCAATGCCCGTGCGAGATTTCACGCAGGCCATCGCGCGTTTCCGTAGAGACTCCATGCGGCTTCGCGAGGATGCTGGCCGTCTCGACCGTTCGACGGAGCGGAGAAGCATAAACAGCGGCGATTCGTTCCCGGTGGAGACGCGCCGCGAGCTGCCTGGTTTGAGCGCGTCCTTCCTCCGATAACTCAACATCCGTCGCGCCCGCGAAACGATCTTCCGCGCTCAGAACCGTGGCGCCGTGACGCACCATGAAGACACGTGTGATCGCAGAGCTCACGTCTTGCCGATGAAGTAGCCTGCGCGAACCGAGCGTTACCCGTTAACCCATGGCCCGGCTGATAGCCCACGCAATCTCTTTGCCGGTGACGGCGCCGTGCGCATCTTTCCCCGTGGGATCGACGATGAATTTGCTGCCTTCAAGATTGTGAAACCTTCCGGGCTTCCATGGATATTTGCTCCCGACTGGCAGTATCTCAGCGACACCGGTAATCACTTCACCTGTCTCCATCTTTTGTACGCCGTTGCGACCCAGGCCGCCAAACTTGTCATCCTTGTCGCCAAACGCTGACGCGATCGTCCCGCTCAGACGCGACGCCGTCGGATAGGCAATTCCGACCGCCTTGTCGTTCGGCGTATGCGTGACGAGGATTGGGCCTTTCACTCGCTGCTGGTCGACCACACTGCGGAAGAAGCCATTCATCGAGCGCGAGAAACCGTTGTGTGAAAAAGCGGTCTGCAGGAGCGACATGCTTTGGATCTTGTCCGTGCTCGAGCCGGCCGCGGCCGCGGTGACGACGCGTCCTCCAAAACTGTGCCCCACGAGATGAAGGCGTTGGACCTTACCTGCCAGACGATCGAGCATCGGCCCTACGCCCTTTTGCCCTACGGTCCCCGCGCGCGCTTTCATCTCGTAATAGGTGAAGTAATTCAGGAACCGCATCGCGCCCGCTTTAACACCCGAAAAGATGTCGCCTAATCCCGCCGCGCCGCCCTCTGAAGTCTTCGCCGCGGCCCTGGTGACAGATGCAGCTCCGCCCCCTCCTCCACTGTCTCGCGCAGCAAGCGGAGTCGGCACCTTCAATTTTTCGATCATCTCGGAGCCCTTCATCTTCAGATAAAGCTTCGAATTATCTTCATCATGCGCAGCGCTCGGATCGAGCAGACTCCGCAGCTCGTTCACAAACTCGTCCCGCGCCGCCGGATCGCTTTCCAACTTCGCGATCAACCCTTTCGCCTTCTTGATTTTTGCCGTCGCCTCAGAGCCGAACATCTTGGCGATCAGATCGAGTTTCTTCTTGAGCGTGTCGTCCGCAGCTTTGCTGCTTCCCGCCAGCCCGGCCGAGGCCCCGCCTTGCTCCGCCACCGCAGCCTCCACCACATCCGTGAACTTTTTCGAAGGCCAGATCACCCCGATGATCGCTACCTTCCTTTTGGCCAGCACGTCTTGCGCGACCGCGGCGAAATTCTGAAAGAGCTCGCGATAAAGTCTTTCTGCCGCGGCGTCGTCGTTATTCCAACCATGTGCCAGGACGAAAAGGTCCGTCGTCCCGGCCGGGACTTTCACTTCGTTTGCATTGAGAGCAGCGCCGTTCTTGTCGAAACGCGCCGCAACATAGGGAATTCCTGCAATCTCAGTCATGGGATTTTGTGATGTTGGTTAGACCGATTGAATGGCGCGCATTAGGTCGATCAACCCCGCGCCTTGAAAATAGCGATCGCGCTTTAGATCCGTCGCGGTCGACAGGAAAATGTCTTTGACCTTTTCTGGCCGCCCGATGAATTCGCGGCGCACTGACAAAAAGGCCGCGATCACGCCGCTGACGTGTGGAGCTGCCATGCTCGTGCCGCTGTCTTCGACATAGGCGACTTTTTTGTCGTCGGCCTTATCCAACAGGAGCTTACCCGTTGCGGCGGAAAGGATTTTCTCGCCCGGCGCCACGAGGTCCGGCTTCACACGCCCATCGCCGGTCGGACCTTTCGATGAAAAATAAGAGACACCGTAGACATGCGGCATATCCCGATGAGTGGATCCGACAGTAATCGCCAGTTCAGCGTTGCCGGGGTCATTGATCGTGACGCCCATGCCAGCGTTGGTATTGCGTTGCTGTGATGCGACCGCGCCGTAGCCGGTGTTGCCGGCTGAGACGACGACCACCACGCCGGAACGCACCAGCCGATCGATTTCAACGCAGAGCGGGCTCTGGCCGCAGGCGAACCATTCCGGATCGAAATCGTAGCCGAGGCTGATGTTGATGCCGTGAATCAGTAAACG
>JACCXA010000252.1 GCA_013697365.1 Chthoniobacterales bacterium | reverse complement strand
GAGCAGGATCTCGCCGTCACCCGACGCCCGGACCAGAGCCCAGATATAAAGCCGCTCGTCGAGGGGCAGCGCCTCGAGGATGAACGCAATGTCGGCTGGATGCAGCCGGTCGAGACGGCGCTGCAAGTGCGCCTTGTTCTCTTTGGTGACGAGGCTCTCGGCGAGCTCGCCCGATCCAGTGCCGTCGCCTAACGGGGCGTGTTCGAGTTGATCAAAGACCAGTCCCTCAACGAGGCGATTCTTCCGCAGCAGCGCCGTAATTTCCGCGAGCGCATCCTGCACGCGTCTCCGCGCTTCAGGGCGATCTGCCGCCGCGTCGGCAATTTTCGCGTCGACAATCTCGGACATGGGCGCACGACGGACGATTCGAACAATGTGGACGGTCCGCATTGTAACCGCGGGAAAACGGTGGGAGCGCGAGTTTTCGCGTCGCGTCAGTACGATGGCGCTCCGGTCCGGACCCTTACGGTGGAGCCACGTCGCTTAAAGTCCGACGAACTTACGGGACTTCGGCTGCCGGCATCCGGGCGATGATGATCCCGGTTTTTTTGCGCAGACCGGGCGCACCCGGATTGCGCTCGTAGAAACGCGGGTTCGGCGCCATCGCCGCGAGGCGCGCCGCCTGCTCGGGGGAGAGTCGGGCTGCGGACACGCCGAAGTAACGCTGCGCTGCGGCTTCCGCGCCAAAGACACCCGTGCCCCACTCGATGACATTCAGATAGATCTCGAGAATTCGCTGTTTGGGTAACAGCGCTTCGAGCATCAAGGTGATCACGGCTTCCTCGCCCTTGCGCCAGTAACTCCTAACGGGCGACAAGAAAAGATTCTTGGCGAGTTGCTGCGTGATCGTCGAGCCGCCGGCGACAACGCGGCCAAGCTTTTGATTCTTTTCCAGAGCGACCTGGATTCCGTCCCAGTCAAAGCCTTCGTGCTCGATGAATTTTGCGTCTTCAGCGGCGATCATCGCGCGTTTTAAGCTGGGCGAAATTCGTTCGTACGGCACCCACGTATATTTTCGTTCCGCGCCGGGAGTCTTGGCCCGTACTTCATCCATCCGGTATGACATGAACGATGTTGCGCCGATCGGATGATCGCGCCACCAAAGAATACATGCGGCAAACCACAGGTGCACGAGCACGATGAACGTAGCCAGCGTCGCCAGCATCCATACCAGCCACTTCACGATGCCAACACGACGGTGCGCGTAGCGCACAGAACTCAGCGGGAAAGGCGGCGAGCGACGTTAGTTCGCAACGAGCGCGTCACCCTTGGTAAAAGTCCAGGTCCGCGTGATGTGCAGAATATCGGTATCGCGTCTGATATCCGGCGGAAACGACGCGAACGGACCGGACATCTCGACGATTTTCTTTGCGGCAGCGTCGAGTATCCGGCTGCCCGACGTGCGATTGACCTCGACGTTCTCGACACTGCCATCGCTGCGGATCGAGACGGTGAGCAATAGGCTTCCATACACGCGCTGCTGACGCGCGGCCTCAGGGTAGTTGAGATTGCCGACGCGCTCGATCTTGAGCCGCCAATCCTCGATATAGCGCGCGAAGCGATACTCCTCCGCACGCGCGCCGACAAAGCGCCGCTTCGGTCGCTGTTGATACACGTCCATGTCTTTCGCGATCTGCGCTTCCAGCCGCATCGCTTCAAGTGTGCGCTGCATGAGCTCGCTAGCGGTTGGCAATTCCGCCGGCTCGGTGGCCTCGGTCGGTTTCGGCAGCACCGGCACGACTGGTACTGACTGCAACTGCGTCATGAGTTCCTGCGTGTCGTGCTCCAGCTTTTCCACACTTTGCGTCGCGACCGCGACTTGCTGTTCGGGGTTGCTCCTCGGCAAGACAGGTAGCGGTGTCTTCGCTCTTCGGGGGGCATCGGTGTTACCGCCGCCGTCGAGATTCGCCTGCGCCAGGATGTCCGCCTTCGTGGGTTTGGCCTGCGTTTTGGCGTTGACCAGCGCCACTTCCAGCGGCGGTCCCTTGTCGCTCAAGTGACGCAGATCGAAAGGACGGAAA
>JACCXA010000256.1 GCA_013697365.1 Chthoniobacterales bacterium | reverse complement strand
GCATGATCTCGAGCAGGGTGAAACCAGCCTGATTTCTCTTCCGTGTTTTCATTGGAGTAAATTTTTAGCGCAGCGGAACCAGCTGATAATCCAGCTTCTCCCAGAGATACTTTAGCTGAATCTGAGTCGCGCGGATGGCAGAGACCGTCGTCCCTGGACCGCCGAGAACGAGCAGATCGTTCGTGCCGACGCGAAGGTTGCTCGCCGGGACGAGCTTCTGCGCGCGGACCCAGCCGGTGTATTGGAAACGCATTTGGCTAACGAGTGCTTTCATCTCCCCGCGGTAGCCCGGATCGGCCAGATCAGGCAATGTAAGTGTGACAGGTCCAAGACTGACGCCGTTCACAAAAATTTCCGGAGGCGAGTCGATGTCCCCGCTGCCAACTTCGAACGTCAGTAACGCGGTCAGCGGCTGGGATTCGATCCCGAACTGGAAGGCCGCGCCTTGCGGCACAGTCGGACCGATCTTGATCGTCTCCGGGGCCAGGGTCGCCGTGACGGTGCCGAATTTCGCCATGTCACTAGTGGGCGCGCGCAAAGGCGCAGCGGTACTGAAGGAATCGGGCATGACATACCGTTGCTCAGCGCTCACGGGCCGCAAAATTTCGCTGCTCTTCATCCAGTCTAGGAACGCGGCCCGCACCGTCGCCCCATCGCCCGCCACCTCGATGTCCACACTGGAAACATCAGCGATTGGGATCATCACCGTTTCGGAGGTGGCGACATTCAACCCGAGACCAAGCGGTGGGGTCTGCAACACGAGCGCCCCCGACTCGTCAGCGGCCACCACGCGCGGCCGATGCTCGGCCTTATCGTCGAAGAAGAGGCGGAACGAGAGCACCTGGAAATCACCCGGCGGCGGCGTCAGCTGAATCCGGAAAGTCGTTTTCGCCGGCGCATTCCCTTTTGCTTTCGTCGGCAGCATCTTGACTCCTTGAACCCAGGAGGGGGCGGTCTGCGAGGTCTTTTTCGTCGCGCTCGTCTGTCGCAGGTCCAGCCAGGCGCTGCTTGTATCCGGAGCCTTGGCCGCGACCTTGCCGGTGTTCTTGGCTGTCTTGCCTTTACCAATGACCACTTCCTGCCCCCGCACATTCAGAGCTGTCAGGAGACAGAGGGCAGACGCGAAAATTCGAAGGAACATCGAGGCGTGAAATTAGCGCGGGCGGACCTGCAAACTGCTGGTCATCTCGAAAACCGCCGAAAGGATGCTGTAAACCACGAAGCCCACGATAAGCGCGATGATCACAATGATGACGGGTGGGATCAAGGTGGAAATGATCTTAACCGTGCGGTCGAGTTCGCGCTCATAGACATCCGCGATCGTCTGCATCGTCTGCGCGAAATGACCGGTCTGTTCCCCCACCGCCATCATGTCAGTGAAAAGCTCGGGGAACAAATGTTGGTTGCTGAGCGCGACCGATAGATTTGCCCCGTCGATCACGGAGCGTCGGACCTCGATAAGCTTTCGTTCCAGGTAGCGATTGCCGGCAATTTCGGTGACGAGGTCGAGCGCTTTCAACAGCGGGATCCCGTTTTCCATTAATGTCCCCAGCGTGCGCGAAAATTGCGCGTAATACCGATGCCTCAGGACGCGCCCATAGCCGGGCGCGGAGAGGCGCAACCGGTCCAGCGTCACCTTGCCGTCATCGGTCCGGGCGAAGGCGCGAATGCCAATCGCGGCTCCCAATAACAACACGGCCGCGAGCCACCAGTAAGTCGTAAGGAGATGATGGAAGCTCACCAACATTCGCGTCGGTAATGGCAGAGTCCCGCCGTTCTGCGACATGAAATTCGTCAGCTGCGGCACCATGAAAGTGATGAAAACCGTCATCAGAATCCCGCCCGCCACCGCCAGGAACGCCGGATAAATCAGCGCCTGCTGGACGCGATCGCGCAGATCCTTGGCCTGCATTAAATGCTCCACCAAACGCTTTAGGATTTCCGGAAGCGCGCCGCTCGCCTCGCCTGCTGCGATCAGGTTCACGTAAATCGCCGGAAAGACGCGCGGAAAATCCCGCAAAGCCTGCGAGAAACTCCGGCCATCGACGAGCGCCTGATGCAGCGCCTGCGTCATCTGCTGCACGCGCGGATGCTTCAAGCGCTTCTGCAAAACGGAAAGCCCCTCGTCCAGCGTCATTCCCGCCTGGAGCAAGTGCGCCAGCTGCTCCGTGAAGATGAGCAACTGCGTATGCGGGATCTTCAGATTCTTCGTCGCCGGGACAGCAGCGGACACGGCGGGCTCTGACGCTATACCAGCGCCTTTGACGACCTGCGGCAGCCCGCCCACGGCATCGATCCGGATCGGAATATAATGAAGCTGCTCGATCTGCCTGATCGCCACCGCGCGATCTGCACAATCGAGCATCCCTTCGACGAGCCCGCCCTGCGAATTTCGCGCGCGATAGGAAAACTGAGGCATCGGCAAGCATTGTAGCACAAGGCACAAACGTCGCAGATTGTGTCTCCCTTCCCGTCGCGCGCTTCAAAGAATAGCCTTCTGTGCCAGCGGTCGGTACCCGCTGTCGCGAAGCATCTTCACCTGCCTCACTCTTCTCGCATGAGTTTGGATGGATCGACGGCAAGGGCTCGCAGGGCTGGAATGGCGGACGCCGCAATGCCCAGCAGCGCCATCGTTAGCACCGCGCCGACGACAACTACGGGAT
>JACCXA010000230.1 GCA_013697365.1 Chthoniobacterales bacterium | reverse complement strand
CGCACCTCGCGTCTCTCAAGACTCTCACGAATAAGTTCACCCGCGGGTTGCACACGACGGCGGCGGAGCAGCACGTAATCACCAGCGCGGCGCACCACGGTGTAGCGGCGAGGAAGTTCTTCGAGGAGCAGAGAATCGTCTTGCGCGGGGTAACGGTCATCCACCGATTGCAGCCGCGCGAAAACCATTTGCGGCGCCCGGCGCGATTCGTAGTAGCGCAAATTCAGCCGCAGAAGCGCCGGCGTGTAGGCAGCATAACTTTGAAAGATCGGCCGTGGCCGATAGTTGAGATGTTCACGCAAAATCTCATGCTGATCGTGACCGAAAACGTCTATGGATTTGCGACCGACGAGAGTCTGCAAATCCGGTTTCCCGTGGATCTGTTTGTCTTTCCGCTCACCGGCGGCAAATCGACGCGCCGAAGCTTGCGGCCGGAAGATTTCCCGCCCCGTTTCCGATAGTCGCTGAGCGATTAATTGCGGCATTTGTCCCGGGAATCTTGGGTGACAAAGCCAGATGCTCGGCAGACAAACAAGCGGGGCGAGGTCGAGCAATGTCCAGCGACGGGCGGAAACGAAGAAAGGAGGGACGGCGGAAAGAAGGATCAAAGCCGACAAAAAATACAACAAGGTGTGGGGTTCGTCTGCCCGCGTGAAGCCGTGCTTCCAGAGGAAAAACCAGACGAGCGCGAAGTAAAGCAGCATCCCCGTTTCCATCGCGCTCACCTTCTTGCGGGCGAGCAGCAGAGCGAAAGTCGCTAACAAGATCCAAAGCGAGGCGCCCAGCCACCAGACCGCGACTGGAGATTTACTCACAGACATGGCAGCGGCATAGCCACTCGCACTTTGCCAGCTGGTGAAAAAATAAGCCGGTAAATTCCGGAGGGATTGGCCAGCCAGCATCCACACTCCGAGGAACCCAATCCCGTAGCCGGCTGCGACATGGAGCGGCTTGCGCCATTCCCCCCGCAGCAGGTGGAAAAAGGCATAGATGGCGATAGCCGCGACCGCTTCGAGACAATAGTTAAACCGAACAGCGGAAAAGATCACCATCCAGATGAGCGCCACCGTCTGCTGCCAGGCTTTGGCCTTCCCGGGTAGCAGCCAGCAAAGCGCGAGCAACGGAACGCCGTAGGCGGTGTAAAGCTCGGGAAACATCAACGCCGCCAGGACCAATGCGGCATAGTAAAACGCAAAGCGCACCCAATGCAGGGATGAGCCCAGCGCGATCACGGTGGCCGCGAAAGCCGTTTTCCCAAGGACCTCCCAAAGATATTTGCTCAGCGGAACACCGTCGAAATAAACATTCGAAATGAGGAAACCAAGCGGCCCGAACGTAAAGGCAATGTCGGTTCCGAACTGCAGGCCATGCCGATGAGCGTGAACCAACACCATGCTCCAGGAAGCATCGAGATCCGCTCGGGGCGGCGCCGGAAACTGAATCAGCACCAGGGCAAAGAAAAGCGTCAGAATGACGAACAATCCGGAGCGCGCCGATCTCGCGAAGGACCCGGGCCCGGCCAATTCGAAAGCGGGCGGGGCGTCTGATGGAAATGTGCGCATCTACAATCGGCCTTCAGGCGAGATCAATTAGCCCGCGCGTTCTGGTAGCTGATCATCACGCACTGCGACCCGAACTGGGCGACCGAAATTAAGGCGCGGGTCCCGATTCGCCAGACAAAATCATGCGCAGCCGCGCTCGGCAGCGTTTGCATTTGCGACGCTCTAGGCCGCATGGAACGCTACGCCCCGTGCCTGTCTGGTTTTGGATCGCCTTCCATGTCGGCGTTTTTGTGGTTCTGGCGATTGACCTTGTAGGGTTCAACCGCAAGGCGCATGCAGTCACGATCAGGGAAGCGACGATCTGGAGCATCGTTTGGGTGCTTCTCTCCCTCAGCTTCAACCTGCTCGTCTGGCGCCTGAAAGGCCCTCAGGCCGCGCTCGATTTCTTCACCGGCTACGTCATCGAGTACTCGCTCAGCGTAGATAACATCTTCGTCTTCGTCCTTATCTTTACCTACTTCCAAGTCCGCGCGAAGTACCAGCATCGTGTCCTTGTTTGGGGCATAATTGGAGCGCTCATCATGCGCGGCATCATGATCTGGCTCGGCGTCGCGCTCGTCGAACGCTTCCATTGGATCCTCTACATCTTCGGCGCGTTCCTGCTCATCACCGGCATCCGTATGCTCGTGAGCAAGGGCGAAGAGATCGACCTCGAGAGCAATTTCGTTTTGCGTCTCTGTCGTCGCTGGATGCGGGTCACCCCGGAATATCACGGCGAAAAATTCATCGTGAAACAGCAGGGCCAATGGATGCTCACTCCCCTCGCCCTTGTCCTGATCGTGGTCGATATCATGGACCTGGTCTTCGCGGTTGATTCCATTCCCGCGGTTTTCGCCATCACCCAGGACGAGTTCATCATCTATACCTCTAACATTTGCGCGATTCTCGGCCTGCGGTCGCTCTATTTTGTGCTCGCGCATGTCGTTGACCGATTCATCTACCTCAAGACCGGGCTTGCCCTCGTCCTTGGTTTCGTTGGTCTCAAAATGATCAGCGCAGATGTGTTCCACGTTCCAAATTGGTTTTCCCTCGCTGTCATCGTTACTACTCTCACGATCACAATCGTCCTCTCCATGCGCGCCACCCGCGGTCGCCCCACACGGTGAAAACAGCCCTTGCCTCCAGTAAGCAAACTCAGGTAGCACTGGTACGCCGTATGAGATCTCTCCTCGCCGTCGCGCTCCTCCTCGGTCTGGCTAATCTGACCCTAGCCGATATTCATGATCCGCCTTCGAACGATTACGGGCCGACGCGCAAGCTGGGACGGGGTATCTCGAATCTGCTCTATGGCGTAGCGGAACTACCCACGACCATCGCAAAAGTTAATCGGGATGAAGGCAACTCCGCCGCCGGCGGCTACGGCGTCGTGCGCGGAGTGGGCCGCAGTGTGATGCGCATCCAGGCGGGCGTCTTGGAAATCTTCACGTTCCCGTTCCCTATTATGCGCGGAACTTATTACCCGGTCCTGGAAAGCGACACCCATTGGATCCACGCCGGCTACAAGGAATTTCCGCCCGAGCTCGGGAACGAATCCAAGTATCCGTACGTGCGGCATTATTAGCGCACCGTAGCGGACTGGAGCGGCGCTCTGTCACCGCCGAAACCACGGCTGTATTCCACGCGTCCGCGTTTGGCTGCTGCGCCCGACGGTCAGACGGCGGCTAAAGTTCAGAGCATGCGCCCAGTCGAACTTCAGATCGAGGACGTCGCCTTTGGCGGGAAAGGCGTGGGCCGCACCGAAGGCAAAGTGGTCTTCGTTCCCTACACAATTGCCGGGGAACGGGTCGCGACCCGGATCACCCGCGAGAAGAAGCAATTTGCCGAAGCAGAATTGGCCGCAGTGCTGGAAGAATCTCCGGAGCGGACCACCCCGAAATGTCCCTACTTCGGGCGTTGCGGCGGCTGCAGCTACCAGCACATGAAGTACAAACACCAACTTCAGGTGAAGCAAAAGCAGGTGGAAAACGCCCTGCGCCGGATCGGTCGCCTCAACACCCCCGTGCAAACAATCGTTTCGTCACCCCAAGAGTATGGCTATCGAAACCGGATCACTGTGCACGCGGATGGCGGCAGAGTCGGGTATTATCGGCGCGACGTTCACGAGCTGATCGATGTCGAGCATTGTCCGATCGCGGCGCCCGAGGTGAATCAAGCGCTCACCGAACTACGTAGCCGGGCACCGCGCGACGGCCACTATACTCTCCGCGCCCGCTCCGGCCCCCGCGTTTTTGCGCAGACCAACGACGGTGCCGCCGAGGCGCTGGCTCAAATCGTCGAGCGCCTCCTTCCGACCGGGCATCACTTGCTGGTCGACGCGTATTGCGGCTCCGGATTTTTCACCAAGCGTCTCGCCGCCCGCTTCGAACGCGTCGTTGGGATCGAATGGGACCGCCTCGCCGTGGCTACGGCGGAGCAGAACGCCGGCGCGAACGAAACCTACATCGCGGGCGATGCGGATCTCGAAGTGAACCGCGCCCTCGCCGGCGTGGACCTCGGCACCACATCCGCCATCGTAGATCCACCGGCGACTGGCTTGTCAGCAGGCACGCGAAACGCCTTGCTCGAGCATCCGGTTCATACGCTCGTCTACGTCTCGTGTAATCCGGCAACGCTCGCGCGCGACCTTGCCGTTCTGCAAGCGCAATTCACCCTCCTGTCGGCTACGCCGCTCGACATGTTTCCGCAGACCGCGGAGATCGAATGCGTAGCGCATCTCTGCTCGAAAGCAGATTAGAAGGTCAGCGTCACCTTTGGCCACTCGTCCGCGATTCGTTGCGGTCAGCTGCCGCGAATACTCTGTTCGCGAACCCCTAACGAGCGGCGCGCGCGAACTTCTCTTCGATCAGCTCGTGAATCTTCTCGGCGATCGCCGGATGATTCAGGCGCTGGACAACTTCATTCAGAAAGCCGCCGACGAGAAGCTGTCGCGCTGCCCGAGCCGGAATGCCTCGCGCGAGAAGATAGAAAAATTCGTCTTCGTTGAGCTGGCCGGAAGTCGCGCCATGACTGCACTTCACATTGTCGGCCAGAATCTCCAGCCCAGGCATTGAGTTGGCCTCCGCGTCGTCGCTCAGCAGGAGATTGCGCACGGTCTGGTAGGCGTCGGTAAAATGCGCGTGCGGTTCGACGCGAATCAAGCCGCCGAAGGTGTTCCGCGAAAGATCGCTCAGGGAATTTTTGTAAAGCAGATCACTCGTGGTGTGCGGCGAAGCGTGCTCCTGCAAAGTTCGGGCGTCGAACTCCTGCGTTCCCGCGCCAACGGAAACGGACAGGAGATCACTGCGGGCGCCTTCTCCGATTAAGCGACTGAGACTTTCAAAGCGCGAATACATTCCTCCGAGATGGACATTCAAACTCAAAGCAGAGGCGTCACGTTCCGCCGTGGTGGCATTCATCTGGACAGAGAGGACCTTCTCGCCCCAGTTCTGCGCGCAAACGTAGCTAATCTTTGCCCCGCGGCCGGCGACGAGGTCGTTCACGCCGCACGCAAAACCTCGCCGATCCCGATGAGTCGAACGGAAATGCTCGATCACCGTTACCTTGGAAAGCTCATCGGCAATCAGCAGGGTGTGCGGGAAAACCGAAGCATCCTGGTCATTCAGCCAGTGGAAAATCTCGATCGGTAATTCCACCTCCACCCCGCGCGGCACATAGATAAAAGTGCCGGACTTAACGAAAGCTTCGTGGAGCGCGGCGAATTTCGCGGAGCCGAGCGCGACCGGTTGCGCCATGAAATGCTGGCGGAAAAGTTCCTCGTGTTCGATCAGCCCGCGCTCGAGCGGCTTCATGATCACACCGAGGGCGCGGAGCGGTTCCGGCAGAGGATCGCGCCGCAAAAGATGATCGTCCGCGTAGATCAAACGCCCGGCGACCTCGTCAAGCGAGACGGAGCGATCCAGAATCTCGCGGCGATCGCCGTCACCGGGAGCCTGCCCGAGAGCAAACGGGGCCAGGTCCAGCGCTTTGACATTCGAGAAGCGCCACGCCTGATCTTTGCGCGCCGGCATCGGCAACGAGGAAAACTGTCTCCAGGCTTCCTGCCGACGGGCGATGAACCACTCTGGAAGCTCGCTGCCTTCGCCTTCAGGAATCCCGCCCAGAATCGTTGGCGCGGATTTATCCTGCCGCAAGACCGGGACTTCATCGAGGACGGCGCTTAGGATGCTCATAGCCGATTGCAGAGACGCGAACGGCGGCCCGAAGACCGCCGTGCCTCGCTCTTCTCTGCGGGCGGAAGTTAGCCGACTGACCCTTCCATCTCAAGTTCGATCAGGCGCTTCAGCTCCACGCTGTACTCCATCGGGAATTGGCGCACGAGGTCGTTGACGAACCCGTTCACGCTCAGGCTCATGGCCTGCGCTTCGGTCAGGCCGCGCTGTTGCATGTAGAAAATCTGCTCGGCGCTCACCTGGCTGACGCTGGCCTCGTGCTGCACGGAGTTCCCGGTTCCGCGGACCGTGATCGCCGGATAGGTGTCGGTACGACTATTGGCGTTAATCAGGAGCGCGTCACACTCGGTGTTGTTCTTGCAGTTCTTGAGGTGCTTCGGGACATGGACGAGTCCGCGATAGGTCGCGCGTCCAGTGCCGATGCTGATGCTCTTGGAGATAATGTTGCTCGTCGTCTCATCAGCGGCATGCACCATCTTCGCGCCTGTATCCTGATGCTGGCCGTTGCTGGCCAGGGCGATGGAGAGCACTTCGCCGCGCGCTTTGCGACCCTTCAGGACAACGCCGGGATACTTCATCGTGAGACGGGATCCGATATTGCAATCGATCCATTTCACCTCGGCCTCTTCGTGCGCGATGGCGCGTTTGGTGACGAGATTGAAGACGTTTGCCGACCAGTTCTGGACGGTGATGTATTGGATTTTTGCCCCCTTCAGCGCCACCAGCTCGACGACCGCGCTATGGAGCGTGGCTGTGTTGAACTTAGGCGCGGTGCACCCTTCCATGTAGGTCAGCTCCGCCCCTTCATCGACGATGATGAGCGTGCGCTCGAACTGGCCGAAATTCTCCGCATTTATCCGGAAGTAAGCCTGGAGCGGGTGCTTCACTTTCACGCCTGGCGGTACGTAGATGAATGAGCCTCCACTGAAGACGGCCGAGTTCAGAGCGCTGAATTTGTTGTCCCCGGTGGGAATGACTTTGCCGAACCACTTCCGGAAAATCTCCGGATGATTCTTCAATCCTTCGGTGCTGCCGACAAAGATCACGCCCTGCTCGCCCACGGCGGCTTTGATGTTGGAATAAACCGCTTCGCTATCGAACTGCGCTTCCACGCCGGCCAGAAACTTGCGTTCCTGTTCCGGAATGCCGAGCCTTTCGAAAGTACGTTTCACGTCTTCCGGCACATCTTCCCAACTGCGTTTCGCCTGTGTCCCGCTGCTCAGGTAGTAGCGAATGTTTTCGAAAACAATCGCCTCGAGGTCGTTACTCGCCCAATGGGTCGGCATGGGTTTGCTCAGGAATGTCTTGTAGGCGTTCAACCGGAATTCCCGCACCCAGTCCGGGTCTTCCTTGATGTTTGAAATGTAGTGAATCGTCTCTTCCGTCAGACCGACGCCGGCATCATGCAGGTGGGTGTCCGGGTAAGAGAAATCGCCGTTGGCGTTTCGCTCGAGCCCAAGTGGGGCTGCTTCCGTGTCAGTAACCATAAATCTTTTCCTTTTTCATCCTGCTCTTAATCGTAATCCTGATCTCCATCCTGAATCCTAGGCCTACGCAGCGCTTGAGATCAGGGCCAAACAAAGAGCTTAAACCAAAGTCGGCTCTGCGACCTCGTCGCGCAACCAGTCGTAACCTTTCTCTTCCAATTCCAAGGCGAGGCTTTTGTCGCCGCTTCGCACAATTCGGCCCTGCACCATCACGTGCACATGATCGGGAATAATGTAGTCGAGCAACCGCTGATAGTGCGTGATCAGGAGAACGCCCAGCTCGGGACTGCGGAGAGAGTTGACGCCATTTGCGACAACCTTCAACGCGTCGATATCGAGACCGCTGTCGGTTTCATCCAGGACCGCGTACTTCGGCTCCAGCATCGCGAGCTGCAGAATCTCGTTGCGCTTCTTCTCACCCCCAGAGAAGCCTTCGTTGACGGCCCGGGATGTAAAGGCCCGATCCATTTCGAGCAGGTCCATCTTCTCGTAAAGCTTCGCGTAATAATCCGTCGCCTCCAGCTCTTCACCTTCGGGCAGCCGGGATTGGACGGCTGCGCGCAGGAAGTTCGCGATCGTGACGCCCGGAATCTCGTTCGGGTATTGAAACGCGAGGAAGATGCCTTTGCGGGCGCGTTCGTCGGGCTCCAGCGCCAAAATATCCTCACCATCCATCAAAACCGAACCGCTCGTCACTTTGTAATCCGGATGACCCGCCAGGAC
>JACCXA010000194.1 GCA_013697365.1 Chthoniobacterales bacterium | reverse complement strand
AAGCAAAGGCTGCGCCCGCGAGGCCATCGCGCCCGGTCTCCGCGCCGACGTAGAAGACCGGATTGCCTACGCCGCTGGCCGCGCCGCGCGCGAGTTGTTCATGCCGCAGCACGCCGAGGCAGAAAACGTTTACGAGCGGGTTGCCCTCGAAGCTTTCGTCAAAGTAGATCTCGCCGCCAATGGTCGGCACGCCGATGCAGTTGCCGTAGTGCGCGATACCGGCGACGACTCCGGTGAAGAGACGGCGGTTCATGGCGATCTGCTTCTGGCGCGCGGCCGGTGCTTTTGCCTGCACTGTGATTGGGCCGAAGCGCAGCGAGTTCATGAGGAACTCCGGCCGCGCCCCCATGGTGAAGATGTCACGAATGATTCCGCCGACCCCGGTGGCTGCGCCCTGAAAAGGTTCGATCGCGCTTGGGTGGTTATGGCTCTCGATCTTAAACGCCACCGCCCAGCCATCACCGATATCTACCACGCCGGCATTTTCTTCCCCAGCCTTGACCAGGATATTCGGCCCGGTGGTCGGGAATTTCTTCAGCTCACGCCGGGAGTTCTTGTACGAACAGTGCTCGCTCCACATAACCGAAAATATCCCCAGTTCCGTGAAGTTCGGCTCGCGCCCGAGGATTTTCTTGATGCGCTCGAACTCGTCCGGAGTGAGCCCATGTTTGGCGACGACGGCGGGCGTGATCGCCGGATCGGTGGCAAGAGGCATGAGATGCGCACGTTAACTGATGCGGACACCGCCTCAACGGCGGAATTGAGTGGACTGCATGGGAGGGTAAGTTGGGCAACGTGGACCTCTCGACGCTGGCCAAAATCGCTACTGCTCTCACCGTCATCACGGGTGTCTTTTTCGCGCTTCTCGAAGCGCGCCGCGCCCGGCAGGATCGCGAGGAACGCGCCGTTTTAGCACCGTGCAGGCAATGTTCACTCCGGAGTGGATTCGATCGGCTGCGCTCGTCCAGGCAATGCCACCGGGCGCACCTGCTTCCTACATTGAAAATAACGAACGCGTCCTGCGGGTGGCGTGGCGGAATTTGCGGCCCTACGTAGAGAGCCAGCGGCAAAGCGGTTCCGAAAAGAATTGGGAATGGTTCCAATGGCTGGCCGAGCAGATCGAGCGGAACGGCTCGGGCCGCACGAGCTTGAAGGTGGGCGTACAACGCGCATATCGGGACTGGAACCCATGAACGCGATGCGGTGTGTGTGAGTTGCTTTCGCCAGCCAGTTCGCATACAGCCTCTGCATGGGTTTTGACCTGAAAGAGATCGTCGCCGCACGGCTGGGCGAGAACTACCAGCTGCATGAACAGCACCTGAATCGCACCCTGGTGGCGGCCCAGCGCGTGATCGGTTTCGACAAGGTCTATGCGCGAGCGGAGGGCGCTTATCTCTACGACATGGACGACGTGCCGTATCTCGATTTCCTGAGCGGCTACAGCGTTTACAACATCGGTCGCAACCACCCGGTCGCGCAGCAAGCGATCCGCGACGTCCTCGATCTCGACCTTCCGAACATGGTGCAGATGGATTGCTCGCTCCTAAGCGGATTGCTCGCGGAGGCGATTACAAAAAGGACCCCGGCACACCTCGACGCGGTTTTCTTTTGCAACTCCGGCACCGAAGCGATGGAAGGCGCACTCAAATTCGCGCGGGCCGCCACGGGTCGAAAGCGCTTCATCTCGATCGAGGGCGCATTTCACGGTCTCAGCCTTGGTGCGCTTTCGCTGATGGGCTGCGAGAGCTTCACCGAAGGCTTCGGCCCGCTCATGGACGGCTTCGAAACACGCGTCGCCCTGGATGACATCAGCGCGCTTGAGCATGAACTGGCGAAGCGCGATGTGGCGGCGTTCGTAATCGAGCCCCTGCAGGGCAAAGGCTGTAAATCGCCGAAGGGCGATTTCTATATGCGTGCGCAGGAGCTTTGCCGAAGGCACGGGACACTCCTCATCGCAGACGAAATTCAGACTGGCCTGGGCCGCACCGGCAAGATGTTCGGCTTCCAACATTGGAAGCTCGAGCCGGACATCATCACGCTGGCGAAAACTCTGAGTGGGGGCTACGTCCCGTGCGGGGCCATCATCGCCCGACGCAGCGTCTATCAGAAGACATTCAGCCGGATGGATCGCTGCGTGGTGCATTCGACAACCTTTGGGCGGAATAATCTCGCCATGGCGTGCGGCCTCGCAGCCCTTCAGGTCATCGATGACGAGAAGCTGATCGAAAACGCCGAGACCATGGGCGCGCTGCTCATGCAGCGAATCGATGCGTTGCGCGCGAAGCACTCGTCCATCAAGGAGGTGCGCGGCAAAGGATTGATGATTGCAATCGAATTCCAGGAGCCGACCGAGTTCAAACTCAAGTTGGGCTGGCGGCTGCTGCACAAGGTCGACAAGGTCCTCTTCGCGCAAATGGTGGTGACGCAGATGCTGAGCAAGCATCGCATTCTCACACAGGTGGCCGGGCACGCGATGGACGTGCTCAAGATCCTACCGCCGCTCATCATTAGGGAACGGGAAATCGATATGTTTGTGCACGCGCTCGACGACGTGCTGACGGAATGCCGAAGGTTCCCTGGCCCGATGTGGGAAATCGGCAACAATTTTGTCCGGCACGCGCTGCGTTCTCGAAAGGGCGGAGAGCCACGCCCGCCCGTGCCGGCCTAGCCGCTGCCCGACAAGTCTTGAGCCAACCTGAATTCAGCAAGCGGACGCCGCCGGGCGTGAAACCGGTGCAGCGCGGCGGACCCCCCGACGGCGGCTCCGACGGGAGTGCGCCCGCCCCAGCGTGATCGCCTGAGCTGGCATCAATTTACGGCCGAGCCATCGCGCTACAACAAAATGGCCTTCGGGCCCTGCGGGCGCTCCGGCTTGAAGATGCCGGCGATCTCGTTAGGCGCCTGGGAAACATTCGGCGGTTACGTCGACGCGGAGCTTGCGCGCGGCTGCATCTTCCGCGCTTTCAATCTCGGGATTACGCACTTCGATCTGGCCAATACTTATGGCACGCCCCAGGGACGTTCGGAGATCATCGTCGGCCGCACCCTGCGGGAAATGCCACGGCACGAATTAGTGGTCGCGACCAAGGCTGGTTTCCCGATGTGGCCCGGTCCATACGGCGAGGGGAGCTCCCGGAAAGCGTTGCTCGCGAGCCT
>JACCXA010000167.1 GCA_013697365.1 Chthoniobacterales bacterium | reverse complement strand
TCCTCCCCATGCTCCGCTTCATCCTCGGCCGCCTGCTCCAGATGATTCCAGTGTTGCTCATCATCGCGACGCTCACCTTTTTCATGATCCGCCTCGCTCCCGGGGGGCCTTTCGATGCCGAGAAAAGCGTCAGCCCGGAGATCCGCAAGAACCTCGAGCGCTACTATCACATGGTGAATTCCGATGGCTCTCCGCGCAGCCTCTGGCTACAACTCGGCGACTATCTCGGGAATCTTGTCAAAGGCGATCTCGGCCCCTCCTCGAAGTACTCCAGCCGCACCGTTAACGAACTCATCCGGGAATCATTTCCGGTCTCGGCGGAGCTGGCGCTTTGGTCGCTCCTCATCGCGCTCTCGTTCGGTCTGCCTGCCGGGATCATCGCTTCACTTCGGCCGAACAGCGCAAGCGACTACATTCCCAGCTCGCTCGCGATGGCCGGCATCTCCGTCCCGAATTTTGTCATCGGTCCGCTCCTCGTTCTCGTCTTTGCGCTCAAGCTGCAATGGGTCCGCGTCTCGGGTTGGGACGATTGGATCGACCGCATTCTGCCGTCGATTACGCTGGGCCTTTTGTATGCGGCCTACATCGCGCGGCTTACTCGCGGCGGGATGCTCGAAATCCTTTCTCAGGATTTCATCCGGACCGCGCGCGCCAAAGGCGCCTCGCAGTTCCGCATCGTCGCGAAACATGCTTTGCGCGGCGGCCTGGTCCCGGTCGTCAGCTATCTCGGGCCCGCCGTTGCCGGCCTGGTGACCGGATCGTTTGTTGTGGAAAGCATTTTTCAGATTCCGGGTCTGGGGCGGTACTTTGTGAACGCCGCCTTTAATCGCGACTACACGATGGTACTCGGCGCCGTCCTTTTCTACGCCGCTCTCATCGTTCTCTTTAATTTGATGGTCGATGTCGTCCTCGTCTGGATGGATCCAAAGCAGAAATTCGCATGAGCGCGCTGCTCCTCGGAAATCGGGCTTCCAGCCTGATCTGCCGGCCGGGCGTCCAGCCTGCGCTTTCATCACTCGCCGGGCTGGAAGCCCGATTGCCGGGACACGCAAGATGCCTGTCTTCCTATGAATACGGCCATCGCTGAACCACCGGAGGCAATCGAACGTGGCACATCGCTTTGGCGCGATGCATGGCATCGTCTCGCTAAAAACCGGCTCGCGGTCGGCGGCGCCGTCGTCCTGCTCATTCTTACGCTCGCTTCCTTCCTTGGCCCCCTCCTCCTCTCGCAATCCTACGAGACTCAAGATCTCCAACTAGGCGCTACACCGCCCAGCCCGCAGCACTGGCTCGGCACCGACACCCTTGGTCGCGATCTCCTGGTCCGCGTTCTTTACGGCGGCCGGGTTTCTATCGCCGTCGGCCTCTGCGCCACCGCGGTAGCCCTCACCATCGGCGTGCTCTACGGGACGGTCGCCGGCTTCCTCGGCGGTAAAGTCGATGCGCTCATGATGCGGATTGTCGATATCATCTTCGCCCTTCCTTTCACCGTCTTCGTCATCCTGCTCATGGTCTTTTTCGGCCGGAAGTTTGTTCTGCTCTTCGCGGCCATCGGCGCGGTGCAATGGCTGACCATGGCCCGGATTGTTCGGGGCCAGGTCAAGTCGTTGCGGCGGATGGAATTCATCGAAGCCGCGGAAGCGCTCGGCCTGCCGACGGCGCAGATCATCTTCCGACACATGATTCCGAACGCTCTCGGGCCGATCATCGTCTACGCCACGCTCACCGTTCCGAGCGTGATGTTGCTCGAGGCATTCCTCAGTTTCCTCGGGCTGGGCGTGCAACCTCCCATGAGCTCGTGGGGCGTGCTCATCAATGAAGGCGCCGCCAACATGGAGGAATCGCCCTGGATGCTCCTCTTCCCCGGGCTCGCTCTCGCGCTCACGTTGTTCTCGTTGAACTTCCTCGGCGACGGCCTCCGCGACGCGCTCGATCCGCGCGCCTCCAAGGATTGATGATGCCGCTGCCTTTCTGCCGCTTGCAGCGTGCGCTCCCCAGATGAATTCGCACGCGCTCCTCGTAGTCGAAGATCTCCGCACGTACTTCCATACCCGCGGTGGGATCGTGCGCGCGGTCGACGGTGTTTCCTTCTCCATCGCGAAAGGCGAGACCCTCGGCATCGTCGGCGAATCCGGCTCGGGCAAGTCCGTCGCCTGTTACTCGCTTCTGCGTCTGATCCTCCAGCCGCCCGGACGTTTCGAAAGCGGCCGCGCGCTTTTCGATGGAACGGATCTCCTGCATTGTCCCGAGGACGAACTCCGCCACATCCGCGGCAATCGCCTCTCGATGATCTTTCAGGACCCGATGACTTCGCTCAATCCCTACATGCGAATCGGCGATCAAGTGACGGAGCCGCTCCGCATCCATCGCGGGCTCTCGCGCACCGAAGCTTTCAAACGCGGCCCCGCCGCGCTCCGGGAGGTCGGCATTCAGGACGCTGACAATCGCGTGCGCTCCTATCCGCACGAATTTTCCGGCGGCATGCGCCAGCGTGTCATGATCGCGATGGCCTTGGTTACGAAGCCGGAGCTGCTGATCGCCGATGAACCGACCACCGCGCTCGATGTCACCGTGCAAGCGCAGATCCTCGAGCTGATTCGAGAGATGCAGAAGGAGTTGGGCACGGCTGTTATTTTCATCACGCATGACATTGGGATCGTCTCCGGCTTCTGCGATCGCGCGCTCGTTATGTATGCCGGTCGCGTGCTCGAGGCGGCGCCGACCACCCTCCTCTTCGAGAAACCGAAACATCCGTATAACCAGGCGTTGCAGCGTGCCATTCCGGCGCTGAATGAAAAAGGGCGTGAACTTTACACCATTCCCGGCGCGCCCCCCGATGTCTCGAAGCCAATTGTCGGCTGTCCGTTTGCCCCGCGTTGTGAATACGCGTTGGAGAAATGTGTGACCTCCGAGATTCTCCTCAAGGAAGTAGCGCTGTCGCATCATTCCGCCTGTCTGCGCGTGCAACTCGGGGAGCTCAACCTGACACCCGCATCCGGGGCGGAGATTCCTGCGAATAAATAAGGAACTCCAGCCTCTCACTAACACTACTATGCCCGCACTTATCAGCCCATCCTCATTCGGCGATCGAAAGTCGCTCGTCTTCGGCCTCATCGCACTGGTTGCAATCGCCATCACGTTGTTCGTTCTTAATCGCGCCATGGC
>JACCXA010000251.1 GCA_013697365.1 Chthoniobacterales bacterium | reverse complement strand
AACTTCTCCAGCATCGCGACCGACGAGAAGGGCGTTATTCAGATCTTCAACGTCGGCGCCGAGCGCATGCTGGGCTACACGGCCGCCGAAGTGATGAACAAGATTACACCGGCCGATATTTCCGATCCGCAGGAGGTGATCGCGCGTGCCAAAGCTTTGAGCGCCGAGCTTGCGACCAGGATCGCGCCGGGCTTCGAGGCGTTGGTTTTCAAGGCCTCGCGTGGGATCGAGGACATCTACGAATTGACCTACATCCGAAAGGATGACAGCCGCTTCCCCGCCATCGTGTCGGTCACGGCGCTGCGCGACGAGGAAGGGGAAATCATCGGTTATCTCTTGATCGGGACCGACAATACCGCGCGCAAGCAGGTCGAAGCTGAGCGACTCCTGCTCGATCAGCGCGTGCGCGATCAACAGTTCTACACCCGCTCGCTGATTGAATCGAACATCGACGCACTGATCACAACCGATCCGCGCGGCATCATTACCGACGTGAACAAACAAATGGAGGCACTCACCGGATGCACGCGAGACGAGCTGATCGGTGCGCCGTTCAAGGGCTACTTCACCGACGCGGAGCGCGCCGAGGCCGGCATCAAACTGGTGCTGGGCGAAGGCAAAGTTACCGACTACGAGCTGACCGCGCGCGCCAGAGACGGCAAGGAAACCGTGGTATCCTATAACGCCAGCACCTTCCACGACCGCGACCGGAAACTGCAGGGAGTGTTCGCTGCGGCCCGCGATGTCACCGAACGCAAACGCTACGAGGAATCGTTGCAGCAAGCCAACCGCGCCAAGAGTGTCTTCCTGGCCAACATGAGCCACGAACTTCGCACGCCGCTCAACGCCATCATGGGCTACTCCGAGATGCTACAGGAGGAGGCCGCCGAGCAGAAACTGGATGGGTTCGGCGCCGACCTTGAAAAAATCAACGGTGCGGGCAGGCACCTGCTAGCGCTCATCAACGACATCCTCGATTTGTCGAAAATCGAAGCCGGCAAGATGGAGCTATTTTTGGAAAGCTTCGACCTGGCCAAGATGATTGATGAGGTCGCTTCCACCGTCCGGCCGATGGTGGAAAAGAACGCCAATACGCTGCATATCGAGCGCACTACGGATTTGGGTGCGATGCATGCCGA
The DNA here is from genome assembly GCA_013697365.1 of Chthoniobacterales bacterium. GTDB lineage: Bacteria > Verrucomicrobiota > Verrucomicrobiia > Chthoniobacterales > UBA10450 > JACCTI01. The sequence goes on along the minus strand of JACCXA010000251.1, from coordinate 3,389 downwards.
TCAAATCAAGGTGCGCCAGGGTCTCTTCAATCTCCTGTCGAACGCCGCGAAGTTCACCCACGACGGCAGCATCACCTTGGACGTCCAACGGCAACTCATGGAAGGCAGCGACTGGATCGTGTTTCGTGTGACCGATACCGGCATTGGCTTGAGTCCCGAGCAGATGGGCAAGCTTTTCCAGGACTTCACCCAGGCCGACGCCTCGACCACGCGGAAGTTTGGCGGGACCGGTTTGGGGCTGGCTCTTACGCGCCGCTTTTGCCAGATCATGGGCGGCGATGTGACGGTGCATAGCGTGCCGGGCGAGGGCAGTATTTTCACGATCAAGCTGCCCGCCGTCGTCAGCGAAGCGGTGACGGAAGCTGCTATTGAGACAGCCGGTGCCGACACTGTGATCGCTTCACTAAATGGCGAAGACGAGGAGAGGGCCGAACGATTCTCGCCTACCGAAAGCTGCGTGCTGGTGATTGATGACGACCCGGTGCAGCGCGACCTGATGGAACGTTTTCTGAGCAAGGAAGGCTTTTGCGTGCGCACCGCCGCTGGGGGCGACGCCGGATTGCGCCTGGCGCGGAAGTTACGACCGCTTGCCATCACCCTGGATGTGATGATGCCCGACATGGATGGCTGGAGCGTGCTTTCCGCGCTCAAAGCCGACGCGGCCCTGCGCGACATCCCGGTCATCATGGTGACGATGCTGGACGACCCCGAACGAGGTTTCACGCTGGGCGCCGCTGATTACGCCACCAAGCCGGTCGATCGCCAGCGTTTGTCGCAGATTTTAAAAAAATACACCTGTGCCAACCCGCCATGCCCGGTTCTTATGGTCGAGGACGACCCTGCGACCCGCTCCATTACGCGCAACATTCTGGAGAAGGAAGGCTGGAAGGTCAGCGAAGCGGAGAATGGGCGCGAGGCGCTCGAGTGCATGGAGCAGGAGCGCCCCAGCCTCATTCTGCTCGATCTGATGATGCCCGAAATGGACGGATTCGAGTTCGCAGATCGCGTGCGCCAACGCCCTGAATGGCGCTTCATTCCCATCGTGGTGATGACCGCGAAAGACCTCAGTGCAAAGGAGCGACGGCGGCTCAGTGGCTCGGTCGAAACGATTCTGCACAAAGCCGGCGACGCGCGCGAAGCGTTGTTGAGCCAAGTGCGCGCGCTCGTCGCGAACTGCGCCGCGCGACGGAAGACCGACGCGCATGTCTAAAATATTATTAGTCGAAGATAACGAGATGAATCGCGACATGCTCTCGCGCCGGCTACAGCGCAGAGGCTACGAGGTCGTGCTCGCGGTGGACGGGCAGAGCGGCGTGGAGATGGCTCAAACCGAATCGCCGGATTTGGTTCTGATGGATATGAGCCTGCCCGCGCTTGACGGCTGGGAAGCGACGCGCCGTCTCAAGGCCGTTGCCTCTACTAGGCACATCCCTGTCATCGCCCTCACGGCGCACGCCATGTCCGGCGACCGCGAAAAGGCCCTTGAAGCAGGCTGTGACGACTATGATACCAAGCCTGTCGAGCTAGTCCGTTTGCTCGGCAAAATTGAGGTACTCTTGAGCGGGTTCGGGGGCGACATCGCTTCCGCCAGGAAGCCTACCGCGTGATCGAAGGGCAACCTCCAGCGAGCGAAGCGGCCCGGCACGCCCTGCCTTCGGGTCTGATCCATGACCTGCGCACGCCACTCAATCACATCATCGGTTACACCGAGATGCTGATCGAGCAGGCGCAGGAAAAAGCCCAGGATAACTTCGTGCCGGATTTGCAGAAGACCCATGCTGCCGGCAAGCAACTGCTGTCGCTGATCAACGACAGCTTTCATCCGATCCGCTCGGCCGATACACGCGCGGCGAGCGCCGCGCCGAGTGAGGAGGGGCCGACGACGACCAAGCAGAAATCAGCTGCGGAAGCATCCACGGAGAACCCAGTCGCCCGCACGGATCAGGGTTTAGTGCTGGTCGTGGATGATGTCGAAAATAACCGGGATGTGCTCTCGCGGCGCCTGGAGCATCAGGGTTACGCCGTCGCCACGGCCGAAAACGGACGACAAGCGCTGGAAAGACTGCGCGCGGACACCTTCGACCTCGTGCTGCTCGACATCATGATGCCGGAAATGGATGGCTACGAAGTGCTCCAGCGCCTGAAAGCCGATGAGGCATTGCGCCCCATTCCCGTCATCATGATATCGGCGCTGAGCGAGTTAGACTCGGTGGTGCGCTGCATCGGGATGGGCGCGGAGGATTACCTGCCCAAGCCGTTCAACCCGACTCTGCTCAAAGCGCGGATCGGCGCCTGTCTGGAAAAAAAACGCGCGCGGGACCGCGAGACCGGTCTCTTCGAGCAGTTGCAGGATCGCAACCGCGAGATGGCTCGTTGGCGGGAGGCGCACGAAGCCGACCTCGCTGTCGCTCGCACCACCCAGCAAGCCATCGTCACTTCCGCGCTGCCGCGGCTCGATGGCTGGCAGGTGGAGACCGTCTACAGGCCACTAATCGAGGTCGGCGGCGATGTGTATGGCTGGCGGCGATTGGATGACGGTTCCTGGCTTTTTTGGCTCGCCGATGCCACTGGCCACGGTGTGGCTGCGGCCCTTTTCACGACACTGGTGGCCCTGCTTTTCAACCACGCCAGCACCGAATCAGGGACAGCGCACGAGATCTTGGCGCGTGTGAATGCCGAGTTCTACAGCGTGCTCCGCGGACGTTCCTTTATGACGGCGTGTTGTGCCGTCATTAGAGCCGACGGTCAGTTATCCTTCGCCGGGGCTGGCCATCCGCCGCTCCTCCTTCGGCGGCGCGACGGCACCGTCGAGGCGCTGCCATCGCGCAGCACGATGATCGGCATCTACGCGGCGGTCGAGATAGGCGAAACCCTGGCCACGCTCGCGTCCGGCGACGTAGCGCTCCTTTACACCGATGGACTCTACAGCTCCAAATCAAACGGCGGCGAACGCCTCACGGGCAACACCCTCATGGCGGCCTTCGCCGGGGTCGGCGGAAGTGCGGACTTTCTCCCGCGACTAATTACGCAACTCGGCCCGCCGTCCGGTGCGCAGGGTTTCGATGATGACGTGGCGGCGATCGCGCTGCGTCGCGGGTAGCCGCGGTGGGGCAAAGGAGCACCGTGGGCAATCGCTCCGGACAGACAAGCATCAACGAAAACGCAGATGGTGCGGATGCAGGGTTCGAACCTGTAAGGCAGTTCTGATCACGAGGTGCTTACGACGCCTGAGTCACAAAAACTCCGGTCAGATGCTGATCTGGTCGAATTGATGAGGCTCTAGCCGTGCGCTGATCATGGGAATGCGGCAGGCTGTTCCTGAAGCCGCCCGCGCCCGTCGCCGAGGGATCGGAGGAAACGCGATGACTCGCGCTGAACTCGTGGAAGAG
>JACCXA010000145.1 GCA_013697365.1 Chthoniobacterales bacterium | reverse complement strand
GTGCAGCGGCACGTTCGGTTCCACCATGATGCGTTCTTCGGAGAGGAGATCCGCCTGCCGCGATGGATGCACATAAAGCATCAGGATCATCGGGGTGGGGCCGGGGAGTTCGAACTCGATGTCGAAGCCAAGTTTAATCTTCATGTGTAGGAGGTGGTGGGAACGCGCGGCGCGTATCATACGCCGCCCCATCGGTTGCGAAACCCATTTTCCCGGCCGCTAACGTGCGAAGGCGGGCCGTCCAGATCAGGCGCCGAACTCTGCGGTCACTGTGATCTTGTCGGCCGCGGAAAGGCGAACGTCGCGCAGCCTGACCTCACCGAGTGGCAGGGCGAGCAATGAGAATCCGCGGCCATTCATCTTCTGCAGATGCGGATCGAGAAAACCACAAGCAAGCGCTCCGATGGTGCCATCGCCCTTGCAGGCCAGGCCGGACAAAGTGGCGTTCAGTTGCTCGTCCAGATCGAGATCGGCCACGATTCGAACCACGGTAGAGAAAAATAGTTTTCGCGCCTGTAATTGCACCTCCGCAGTCACGCTGCGCGGGCCCCGTTCACGCACCGTGAGCCGCGCGCTTTCGATCGTGACTCCTTGTTTGCCTGCCTCTTTTTTTGCCAGGGTCGCGACGACGCTTTCCAGGGTCTCTTTCTCGGCGGTGATTTCGATATGGCCTTCGCGCGCGCTCCGCAGAACGAGGACAATCTCGTCGTCTTTCGTTCTCGCCTGGTTCAATTGCACATCGCGCGCCGTAAGCCGCACGTCGCCCGATCCGGGACCAATCGAGACGCCGATCGCGCTCAGGACCAATTCCTCTACCCGGATCGCCGCCAAGTTGGTCCCTTGTGGATGAGGCGCCGCGGGCGCATCCGGCCGAAGCTGGGCGCCGTCGAGGGAAATCCGGAGTTCCGCCAGATCCGGGTAGGCCTTATCGCGGATCGAAACGGGAGTGCTGGCGCCGGAGAAAAGGCAATCGATGCTATCGCTCAGGAGCGTGGTCAGTTCGGCGGCGCTGGAGGGAAACGTTTTTGTGTGGAGCGGGAACATAGAGATTCGGTGGTTCGATGTTCGATGTTTCTCAAAGGCAGAATGGTGAACATCGAACACCCAACATCGAACGTCCAACATCGAACCGCGGAGGGAAAACCGGTTGCAATAAAGGGGGAGTCCGCTACTTTCCGCGTTCCTTTATGGCGAAGACTTCCTGGTTAAATCGTAACGAACGCAAGCGGGCGACCGTGAAAAAGTACGCCGCGGTGCGGGCCGAGTTGAAGGCTAAGAAAGATTACGCCGGACTCTCGCAGCTCCCTCGGGATGCAAGCCCGACGCGCGTGGTCAATCGCTGCCAGGTCAGTGGACGGCGCCGCGCTTTTCTTCGTCGCTTTAAGGTGTCGCGCCTCACCTTTCGTGAACTGGCTTCCGCTGGGCTGATTCCTGGCGTGACGAAGTCAAGTTGGTAGCGCCGCGGGGCGCTGGGTTCGGGTGCCAGGGAGGGCATCCGCTGATGAGCTTTTCGTTTTTCGATTTCGTAATCTATGGCCCGCTGGCCGTAACACTCGCCCAGGAGTGGGATCCTGCGGGGCTGATTCTAACAAAGCTCGGGATCATCGCGCTGCTGGTCGTGCTCAACGGCTTTTTCGTGGCGGCGGAATTCGCGCTCGTTAAAATCCGAAACAGCCAGCTCGAAACGCTCGCCGCGGAGGGGAACAAGCGCGCCATTGTTGGCCAGGTGGTGACAGGCAATCTCGACGCTTACCTTTCGGCCTGTCAGCTCGGCATTACTCTCGCCAGCCTGGGGCTTGGATGGGTGGGTGAGCCGTTCCTTGCTCAGATGCTGCAGCCGGTCTTCGCACTTCTGCATGTGCAGTCTCCTGTGGTCATCACTTCGATCTCTTTCGCGATCGCCTTTTCTCTGATCACTTTCCTGCACATCGTCCTCGGCGAGCAGGCACCCAAAATTCTCGCGATCCGGAAACCGCTCCCGACGACCCTCTGGGTGAGCGCGCCGCTCCGTTTTTTCTACGTGATCTTCAAACCGGCGATCTGGTTCTTGAACGCCTCTTCCAATTGGGTGCTGAAAAATATCATGCGTCTCGAGCCGGCCACCGAGCACGAGCTTTCGCATAGCGAGGAAGAGCTGCGCCTGATTCTCGATGAAAGCGAGAAGTCGGACGAGGTCTCGACCCTCGGCCGCGACATTCTGGTCAACGCGCTCGATATGAGGCGCCGCGTGGTCCGCGATATCATGACGCCGCGCGGCGAGGTGGTGTCGCTCGATTTGGAGGAGAGCTTCGAAGAGAACGTCAAGAAAGCGCTCGAATCCCGGCATACCCGCTTCCCGCTTTGCCGCGGGCATCTCGATAACACGATCGGCCTGATTCACATCAAAGAGC
>JACCXA010000131.1 GCA_013697365.1 Chthoniobacterales bacterium | reverse complement strand
ACTCATAATCGACTAACGAGTTAAAGAAATACCCGCGGAAGGCGCGCGAGCAAGCCTACAATCACCGCCAGCCGTTGTTCTTCGGCCCCGAGACGCCCGCTACGGAGCTGGCAACTGGCCACATCCGCTCGGGGGGATAACGAGATCAAGGTTGCGCTTTGCCTTCGACGGAGTCATGGGGCGCAGCTGCTTCATTCACGCGCTGTAAATCGCAGGCTGGGGAATTCCTTTCGCCGCGTAATCGTCGCTCGCGTAGCCCAACGCATCTAACACTCCGCCGAACCTCCGGTTCAGTTCCGCGATTGTCTCAGGTCCAAGCTTTTCCTTGTAATCGCCGGGGGTCACCTTCCGCTTGTGCGACCAGACGTCTTCGGACACGGGTTTTTCCGTTTCTGCGCCCCGAGCGGCGGCAACGAAGCGGTAGGCCTCGTCATTGTCCGCTAATTCGAAACGGGCCACGACCTTTCCGAGCCAGCTTGGAAAAGCGAGCACCATCTCTTCGTAGGAAACGAGGATGGCGTTCGGCCGCACAAGGATCTCGCGGAGGTACCGCTCATATCTCGCAACCATGTGTCCGATCTTTTCTTTGTAATTCCCGCCCGTCCCGTAATCCCCGTCATAGCGCATGAACTCGTCGCTCGACATATCGAGAACAAATTTGTCGATTCCCGCATCAGCCACTTCCTTCCGGATGCCCGTGTTGGCAGGGACTGGTCCGCGATGCATGAAGCAATAGGAGTAGAACATCGAGGTGAGCACGTCGCGAGGGTCGCGGAGATGAAGGAGGATGTTTGCTGTGTCGAGGGCGCGACTAGGAAGGAAGAAGCGGATCGGGCCAAAACATCCGTTGTGTTTGGCGATGTAATCTTTTCCCTCGAAAATTTTCCGGACCGGTAACTTGTCCGGGTCCGGCTGATTCTCGGAGTGGTATCTGATCCTTAACGGGTCGCAGACGTCTTTCAGGACCCGGTGCAAGACCATCGAGCCGGCCTTATGCATCGTGAAGACAACAACATTTTTGTCCAGTTTGAGATGCCGTTGCCGGAAAAACATGCCGTCGTGCGAGCTTAAGCAGCCGAGTCCGTGGGGGTCAATTGCCGCTTCGAAGGCGGCACGGGCGGAACCACCCTGAACCGAGAGGGAACGAAGAGACCTGCGCCAGCGGCACGAAAACCGTTCTTTTCGGCTGTTGACAAATCGCCGCGACAGGCGCTCCGACAAGACTTCTTTTTCTTTTCTGCCAAGCCGCTAACGTCCACCCCTAACTTCAACCTTTCGAAAGGAACATCACATGGGACTCATGGATTATCTCCGCGGCCAATTTATCGACATCATCGAATGGACCGATGATTCGCGTGACACGATCTCATTCCGCTTTCCCGATAACGATGCCGAGATCAAGCGCGGCGCGCAGTTGATCGTGCGCGAATCGCAGGTCGCGCAATTCGTTTATCTGGGCGAATTCGGCGACACCTTCGGACCTGGAAAGCACACGCTCACGACGGAAAACATTCCGATCCTGACCTCGCTGAAATCCTGGAAGTACGGCTTCGAATCGCCCTTTAAAGCGGACGTTTATTACGTCACAACGCGTCTCTTCACCGGCAACAAATGGGGCACCTCGAATCCGATCATGATGCGCGATCAGGATTTCGGAATTGTGCGCGTGCGCGCCTTCGGCACCTACGATTTCCGCGTGACCGATCCGAGATTGTTTCTCAAGGAGGTGGCGGGCTCGGACCAGAATTTCCGCCTCGACGAATTCGCGGAGACGATGCGCTCACGGATCGTCAGCTTGTTTAGCGACGCGTTGGCCACAGGCAAAGTGCCCGTCCTCGATCTGGCCTCGCGCTATCAGGAAGTGGGCGAAGCGCTCCTGCCGCTAATCAACCCAGTGATGCAGGCAAAGTATGGGATCGAGCTGCCGAGCTTCGTCCTCGAGAACGTTTCGATGCCGCCGGAAGTCGAACAAGCGATCGACAAACGCTCGAGCATGGCTGCGGTCGGAAATCTTAATGATTACGTGAAATACCAAATGGGACAGGGCATGGAAAAAGGCGGGAGCGCGGGCGGTGTCGCAACCGAGATGGCGGTTGGTCTCGCCATGGCGCAGCAGATGATGAAGCAAGGCAACATTCAGACCACGCCGGATGCGGTGGCGGCTCCAGCCCCCGCAGCTAGTGCGTCTTCGGGTTTGCCTGAACTCCTGACGCCCGCGCAGGCGGCCGACGCGATCGGCGTGAGCGAAGGCGATGTCATGCAAAGCGTCGAAGGCGGTGATCTAAAGGCGAAAAAGATCGGGACGAGCTATCGCATCACACGCACTGCTTTAAACGAGTTCCTGCAGAGCTGACATGGCGGAAGTCACGGCGCGCGAGCGCTTCGAGTGTCCCGCCTGTGGAGGCGCGGCTGAGTGGTCGGCCGTGAAGCAGGCGCTGGTCTGTCCTTTCTGCGGGAACGTCGCGGCGATGCAGCCGCCGGCTGCGACAGAGGGCGCGATCAAAGAACTGGATCTCGCGACTGCGCTCCAAAACATCCCGGAGAGCGAGCGCGGCTGGCAAACCGCGACGCGTTCAGTCAAATGCCAGAGCTGCCAGGCGATCTCGGTCTTCAAGCCGGAACGCGTTGCGCAGAATTGCGACTTCTGCGGTTCGCCCGCGCTGGTGCCTTACGAAGACACGAAGGCGCCCATCCGGCCCGAAAGTGTTCTGCCATTCAAACTGAGCGAAAGCGACGTGCGCGACCGGGTCCGGAACTGGTATCGCAGCCGCTGGTTTGCGCCGAATCGCTTCAAGAGCCGCGCCTTCACCGATACGCTCCACGGGCTCTACCTGCCCTATTGGACCTTCGACGCGCAAGTCGCGGCCGAATGGACGGCGGAGGCGGGGCACTATTACTACACGACGGAAACCTACCGCGATTCGAAAGGCCAAAGCCAGACGCGCCAGGTCCAGCATACACGCTGGGTTCCGGCAAGCGGCGCACTTGAACATTTCTTCGATGACGAGCTGGTGCCGGCTTCGCGCGGCGTACCTCCCCCACTGCTGCGGACGATTGAGCCGTTCCCGACTGTGGAACTGGTGCCGTATGACGCCGGCTACGTGTCGGGCTGGGTCGTTGAGCAGTATCAGATCGATCTCGTCGCAGCGGCGACCCATTCAAGGGAAGCGATGGATGCAAAGCTTCGTCAGATGTGCGCGCAACAAATCCCGGGCGACACTCATCGCAATCTCGATGTCGTGGCGGATTACAGCGGGCAGACTTTTAAGCACGTGCTGCTCCCGATCTGGCTCCTGAGCTATCAGTATGGCGCCACAACCTTTCGCATCGTGGCCAACGGAGTCACAGGCACGATCGCAGGGAAATACCCGAAGAGCGTAACCAAGATCGCGCTTCTCGTCGTCGCCATCCTGATCGTAATGGCACTCGTCTTCTTGTTTACCGAGGGCGGCCAGTAGTCCGTCAGCGCTGCCGCCACAAACTGGGTGTTCTACGGCGTGAGGAACACCTTGTCGGTGTATGGATCTTTGACTTCGGTCCCGCTCGGGAATCCGCGCACATCGACTAACCCCTGGTTGGGCGCATATGGGCTGGTCACAAACCCAGGTCGATTCGGTATTGGAATGCCATAAGGGATGTCACGCCCTCGACCAGCCCGTACCGCAGAGGCCGTTCGAACTATCGGCTGGACGACGGCTGGTGTTGCCGAACTCACAGGGGCCACAGGCGCGACTTCAGCGCTGTCTGGCGCAGCCGGCTGGACGGTCGAAACTGGGCCGGGCGAAATCTGCGGCGTGGCGGGTTTTGTCGTCGATCGTTTGCTGGAGTTCTTCTTAGGAGTCGAGCGAGGCTTCGGCGAACGATGATCTGGATGTGTGAGCGAGTTGCCGACTTTTTTGAAAAATTCACCCAGACCCGCATCGGCCGCATTGCTGAAAGTCAGGAAGCTGGCCAGGACCAGCAACACCAGGACGCGCCAAGAGAATTTGTTCATTGTTCGCGGGCTAAGAAGCGAAGAGACTGGAGGTTCTCCGCAATCTTACGAGAAAACAATGACATTCCAGCCGGCGACCGAGCTGGGCTACAACCCCGTGACCCCGAACCGGCTGCTTTAGAGCTTGTCGTTCCGGGATCCCAAGCCGCCGAGGTTCGGGAGCAACATGGCTACGGCCAGGCAAATGACCGCCAGGCAGAGCGCTGTGCCCGACAGCACCACGTTCAGGAGAGCCAGCAGTGCCAGGAGGAGAGCAACCAGCGCGAGGATGGAGCTAACGGAGAATTTCATATGCCCTTCGTTCGAGTCTGCCGCCTACTTCGCGCTTATTCTTCGCGCGGCAGAGACGGCGGCGGGACTGCGCTGACGGGAGTGGCCGGACGCGGCGCCGCGGGCGTTTCAACGACACGGTCTCGGGTCGTCCAAACGTTTCTGCGATCGGAAGAAGGGCCGCCTGCGCCCCACCGGCTGAGAGAATCTGGTCTTGCCGGCTGAGAAGTGGCCGAATCCGACGCCACCGCACTCGATTCTGAAGACGGCGCCATGGGGGCCTCCTCGTGAATCTCCGGCTGCACGAGCGCGTCATCCGGCACGACAATCAAGTCCCGGCCCACCTGCAGATCGGCGTCTGCTCGCACGTAGCCGGTTGCCCCCTTCTTCTCCGCCCCGAAAAGATTTTCGATTTTCGATTTCGTGCCTTCGCCCAAAGCGAAGCCCACAATCGTGCCGTCGTCCGGATTGATTAGAACATCCGAGATCGACCCAAGCAGGCGTCCGCTTCGGCTCACCATTTTCCGGCCCATCACGTCCGAGACCCGGGGCAACGAAGCCAGTTCGCTCGTGCCTTGACCCGCAGCAGCGCCGCTGACCGTGATCGCATCGGGGCCAATCACGTGCACGGCCGACGCTGGGATATTACGATTCACGCCTCCGCCAAAGATTGATTCACCGCGCGCGACAACAAATCCCGCGACCCGTTCGCCGCTCTGGCTCACAATGATTCCCTTCACGTTCCCCAGCTTCTCCGCGGCATCCATGTCCACCACGGCCCGTCCGATTAGTTCATGTGCTCGTATCATTTTGTTTTCCTGCTCTGCGCGAGCGAATCACCCGCACGCACTCTTGATTCGCAAGCGCTCCCCGCCATGAGCGTGCGCTGTAGTGGCCGCCGGCGAATTACGTTAACTCCTGGCGCGCGGTGCATCCTTTCGGCAGGTTCACGCCGTGGCCGAAAACCTCCCGTCCCAGTTCTCTGCTGGACCCGGCCGTGAGCATGAGCGCCGTCCTCGCTATCGCGGGAAGAACCCGCGTCGATTCGAAGAAAAATACAAGGAGCGCGACCCCGCTCGCTATGCTGAAACGATCGCGAAAGTGCTCGCTGCCGGCAAGACCCCGGCGGGAGCACATCGGCCAATCATGGTCACGGAGATGCTCTCGGTCCTGCGACCGCAACCGGGGGAGCTCGCGGTCGATTGCACGCTCGGCTATGGCGGCCATGCCGAAATGCTCCTCGCGAAACTTCAGCCGGGCGGTCACCTGCTCGGCTTGGATGTCGATTCGGTGGAGCTATCGAAAACGAAAACCCGCCTGCGCGCGCTTGGCTTCGCTCCGGAAACATTCAGCGCGCAACGTAGCAATTTCGCCGGGCTCCCGCGAGCCTTGTCCCTGTCCTCTGTAGCGGCGGTCTACGACCGCCAATCCCCCAGCGACCCCTCGCAGGCCGACATCATCCTGGCCGACCTCGGCGTCTCCTCGATGCAGCTGGACAACCCCGAGCGCGGGTTTTCCTTCAAAATCGATGGCCCGCTCGACATGCGAATGAATCCGCAGCGGGGCCTTCCCGCTGCGTCTTTGCTGGCAAAATTATCCCGGGATGATCTGTCCGCGCTCTTGTCTGAGAACTCCGATGAGCCGCACGCGATCGTCTTGGCGAACGCCCTCGCTGGAGAGACCTACGCAAGTACTCTTGCGTTCGCAGCCGCAATCCGGGCTGCGCTTTCGTGGGCGCGAGAGGAAGAGCGAGAGCTTTCGGTCCGGCGCGTTTTTCAAGCGCTTCGCATCGCCGTGAACGACGAGTTTGGCGCACTCGAAGCCTTTCTCCGCGTCCTTCCGGACTGTCTAAACCCCGGCGGGCGCGTCGCCATCTTGACCTTCCATTCCGGCGAAGATCGCCGCGTGAAAAAAGCTTTCCAAGCTGGTCTGCGCGCGGGCGTTTACGGCGCGATCGCAGACGACGTGATCCGCCCCACCGCCACCGAACGTCACGGCAATCCGCGCTCCGCGTCCGCAA
>JACCXA010000126.1 GCA_013697365.1 Chthoniobacterales bacterium | reverse complement strand
GGCCTAGTTCCGGGAAAGTGGCCGTTCTGCGGCGCGATTGCCTGCGCTAACGCCGCCGGCAGACCTTTGTATTTCTTACCCGTCTTCTTTACTGCGCCACGCGAGACCAGGTTCTGAAGCTTTTCGTAGGCGCGCAGGCGAAGCATTTCCTCGCCGCCGCTGGCCGCATTCCGGGCACGCAGGTTTTCGTGGACAATGTCGAAAAGCTGCTTGAACTCGAAGGAGGCGCGACGTGAAAGCACGGCGACCAATTCCTCGGTGACGAGGTCAGGAACTCTGCGGGAAAATGCGTTTTTCTTCAGAATGGCCATAGGGCGCGATCATAACAGATTTCAAAATTTTGGCAGCAGTTTTCTGGGGGCCTAACCATCAAAGCACGGCGTGGAATCAGGCGCTTCTAAGCTCGTGCTTGCGAACGTGGGTGCCTGGGTCGCTTACGGCATCTCGTCAGGGCTGGCTGAAGGCAAGGCGGGCACGGCCGGGAGCGCACCCGCCCCCGCTCCCGGGGTGTTTGTTGTGGCCTGAATCTGTTTCTGGTAGAGCCTTCGGCCAGCTCCGGTCGTCACGCCGAGAACAACGGCGGCCTGGTAGATGGAGAGAGGCCCGGCGGACTCAGTGAGGTAGCCGTCCCTTTCATACCGTTGCGCCATCACCATCGGGCTGAGATGCCTTGTGATCACGTCTGCCGTCGGAAGCTTACCCAATTCAACCGTCTCCGAGAGTCCGGGCATAAAGGCCGCCGCCATAACGAGCATGGGACGCACGGCAGCATCGAGCCGTTGATAAAAGAGTGCAGCATCGATGTAGCTAAAGGCGTGTGTCGGCGCGCCGACGAGGCGCTCCGCCGCCTTGAACGCAGTTGATGTCGCCAGCGCGGTGCTCGCGGCCTTGCTCCGCATGACAACCGTTTCCGCAAAAGCAAAATCCTGTGCGATCACAAGGATCCGATCGGACAAGGCAACGGTCAGCGCGATTGGGAGCATCGGACTGATGGGGGGCTTGGAGTAATACTGCACACCATCTTTTTCCGACTCAGCCCAGTCTCGGTCTTCCGCTGTCGCAGTGACAATGGCGGCGATGATCGCGCGAGCTTTCGAGCCGTCTTTCACGGGCAGACTAGCCGCTAAAGATGGCAGCCGAGAGTTCTGCACCCAATCCGCGTTGATCCCGAACTCCGAGCCGAAGGCATCGTTCCAGTCTTGGAGCCTGACACCGGCGGTGGATAACATTGCGGCCAGCCGCTGAAGAGCCGCGGCGAATCCGCTCGTCTCGACGGATGGCCCGGCCTCGGGTGGGGGCATTTGATTCGGCAGTTTCAAAAACCCCGCTGCATAGAGAAACGAGTCGGCGGTAGTGAGCGAAAGCGACGAGCGCGTCAAGGCGCCAGCGCCTCCCCGCTCTGGCATAGCCACAAAAAGCACGTCACGAAACTTCCCATCCTCGATCCGCGAGGCGGCCGTGATGCTCCGAATTTGGCGAAGCGCGCCCAATGGTTCTCCGGCTACATCGCCGGCCGGACGCTGCGCCAACATTTTTTCGAGATAACGGTCCAGTCGGACGTGGGCCAGAACGGCGTAATTGCCAGGCATGCGTTTGAACGACGCTGCGAAGGCCTCATCAGCACGCAGCGTTGCAGCCGGTTCCTTCAGACGTGCGTCGGCGCGATCGAGCAACGTCTTCAATGCAGCCACGTCGTTCGCGGCAAAGAACCACTGCCGATCGTAAACCGTCGCAATGGTAATCGAACCTTCAGTCACGACCTCGATCCGATGTTGCTCGTAAGGAATTGTCTCGCGCCGCGCCGCGGCGGCGTTATGCCCAACGTCCGTGCGCCATTTTCCGATCATCTTTTCAACGTCCTCGGGATTGCCTTTGAACCGGAATCCGCTGAGCAGCTTTGCCTGATTATTCTCCCAGGACGTAATGGCGAGAAACGCATCCTTGATTTCGAGCGCGTGTAGTTCCTGCAGCTTTTGCTGCATCGCGCCAGCGTTCGGCATCTTCGCGAGCGGCCGCTGGAGAAAGTCCCGCATGGCCGGTTCGCGCCACAGTTTGTAAATGTCTGTTTCGTGCCATTTGGCCCGGGTCTCGTTGAGATCCGGAAGATGAATGAGGGCGAGTGTTTCCTTCGGCAGAAGCGAAATCACCAGCGATCCCGAGGAGCCCGGCAGCCGGCCACTCCGCAGACCCAGCCAGATTGCAACCGCTGAAGCTGCGCCCAAGGCGAGGAGCAGGAGAAATCGTTTCATGGGCGAGATTGTAGCGGCGGGCGCAGCCTCGCCAACGCTAAAGGACGCCGCGTAACCTTAGGCCCGCGGATGAAACTTTCGGTGGACGGCCTTCAAACGCTGCTGATCAACGTGGGTATAAACCTGCGTCGTAGAAATGTCGGAGTGGCCGAGCATTTCCTGAATGATCCGGAGATCGGCGCCGTTGCCCAGCAGATGGGTTGCGAAACTGTGCCGCAGCAGATGCGGATAAATGTTCGCTTCGAGCCCTGATTGCCGTGCGCGCTCTTTAACGATCTGCCAAAGGCGCACTGTGGTGAGCTTCATCCCGCGCGACGACAGAAATATTTCGCTGCCGGTGCGAGCCTTTACCATTTCCGATCGTTCGCCGGAGAGATAGGCCGCAAGAGCTGCGCAGGCTTTCGCGCCGACCGGGACGAGTCGGGTCTTATTGCCTTTACCGGTCACGCGCAGAATCCGCTCTTCAGAATTGAAATTCTCCAGTCGTGCGTTTGCCAGCTCCGAGATGCGCAAGCCGCTCGCATAAAGCAGCTCCACGATCGCACGATCGCGCAAGCCGCGCGGTTGGGTTGTGTTGATGCTGTCGATCAACTGCTCGACCTGCATCTCGTTCAGGGTTTCCGGCAGGTAACGTTCAATCCGCGGCAGAGTGAGCGTTTCAGTCGGGTCCCGTTCGAGGCGTCCTTTGGCGAGAAGGAAGCGAAAGAAGATTTTAAGCGCGACGACGACGAGCTTTATCGAAGAAGCAGCCAGGCCCCGCCGCTTCTGCATTCCGAGATATTCGCTGATCAGCGGCAGCGTCACCTTATCCGGCGCCAGGATCTCGCGCGTGTTCGAGCACCAGCTTGCAAATTCCGCTAGCGAGCGGCGGGTTGAGAGCTGATAGTTCTCGGAGAGCCCACGCTCCGTGGCAAGGAATCGAATGAAAGAATCGATGTCCTGTTCCACGGGGCGACAATGTTCGATTGAGCTTACCTTGGCAACGGCGCGTGATTGAACATCCGTGGCCTAACATCGTCCAAGAGCACGTGCATCTTACCGTGCGCGCGAGTCGAACAACAATGGGGAAGCTCTTGACTCCCCGGAGAGACGATTGACAGAAAGAGAACGAATGATCGAAAATCACAGCAAGACGATGAGCCTCGACCTGAACACGCTTTTGAATGACTGGCCTCACGAATCCGGTGCGATCAAGGTGCGGAAGATTCTGGGGCTGGATGGACGCGAGAAGCTGCAACTGCGGATTGATCTCGGCATGCTGCAAATGGAGATGAACGGCCGTCCCGATGGGCATCGCCCTCACAATTGCGAGTCCCTTCTGCAATATCATCAGCGCCGTGCGGCTCGATCCGAGGCGCGCGGTGACGTTTACGAGCTGAACTCGGAACAATGCAGTGAATTGCAGCAGGAAGGCATTCAGTATTACCACCGCTACCTGAGCCTTTTTCAAATCAATGATTTCCCGGGTGTGATTCGGGATACGCAACGGAATCTGGATCTCTTCGAATTTGTCGCCTCGCACACGGAGCGCGATGAACTTGCCTGGAGCTTTCAGCAGTTCCGGCCCTACGTTCTGATGATGAACACCCGGGCCAAGGCTTCGGTGTTGCTGGGCGACGGAAAATTTGCAGAAGCGATGCGCGAGATCGAGCGCGGGCGTGATGCGATCCAGGATTTCTTTCAACAATCGAATTTCCCCGAACTTTCTCAGAAAAGCTCCGAACTCGCCTTTCTCGAAGAATGGCTTGAAGAAGTCAGTTCGCGGCGTCCCCTTTCGAAGCTCGAGATCATGCAGCGAGAGATGGAAACCG